>NZ_NHSN01000003.1 GCF_016653405.1 Halorhodospira halophila | reverse complement strand
GAGGGCAGGAGGGCGCCGTAGAGGAAGCCCAGGACCAGCATGGCCGGGATGGCCCAGGTCAGGCGCTTCTGGATCGCGTAGAGGATGGACCACATGGTCGTGCTCCTCCCTGGCAGCAGGCGAATGGAAGGCGGCGCAGGCGGAGGACGGGCGGCGGGCGGCCGGTCAGGAGGCCGGCTCCGCCTCCTCCGCCAGCTCGTGGAGCCACTGGGTCATGAGCTCGTTGGCCAGCGGCATCGGCGACTCCATGAAGCTGACCACGAAGCGGTCCGGCAGCTCCACGACCCCGATGGAGCGGGGGCGCAGCGCCGGGGCCAGGGCCATGGGCAGGCGCCGGCCGACGCAGAAGATGACGTTCTTCGCATCCTCGATCTCGTCGGCGATCTCGCCGTCGGGCAGGCTCTGGGTGTGGGCGTAGTGGTCGAAGGTGGCGATGTAGGCGGCGCGCTCATCACGGTCGATGCGGCTGCGCAGGCCGGCGACGATATCGTCGGCGTTGCTCGGCCCCCGGCCGCCCTTGGGCAGCTCCAGGCTGCGCACCGGATAGGTGTCCTGGAGCCAGGTCCTTGCTAGATCGCTCATGTCTGATCCTCCTCGTGGTGCGACCGGCACCTGCGGGGGCTGCCCGGGCCTCGCCCGCTCCCAGGGCGTCCGCCTGCAGCCCTGTATGTGCCGGCCAATTGAATGATATTCAACGAATCAATAGAGTGTGGTAGAGGGCGTGCGCTGTCAACCCGGCCGGCGAGGCCATGAGCTGGCCGTCGGCTGTTGCCAAGCGCGCCTGACGAGGGCAGTCTCGGTGGTGTCGCAGAGACGGCGGGGCGCTTGCCCGGCGAGCAGCAGGCGGGTGGCGGTCCGGATCGCGGGTTGAAT
Organism: Halorhodospira halophila; assembly: GCF_016653405.1. Taxonomy (NCBI): domain Bacteria; kingdom Pseudomonadati; phylum Pseudomonadota; class Gammaproteobacteria; order Chromatiales; family Ectothiorhodospiraceae; genus Halorhodospira; species Halorhodospira halophila. The sequence continues at coordinate 51,622 of NZ_NHSN01000003.1, read as the reverse complement.
AGAGGAGGTTTGCACCCATGAGCAGGATGATGATCGGCCTGGCCCTCACGCTCTCCCTGGCGCTGGCTGCCGGGGGTGCGCTGGCGAATGGCCATGATCACCAGCACTACGAAGGCGAGGAGCCGGAGGGTCTCGCAGAGGCGCTGACGTTGCTCGCCGAGCGCCAGGAGCGGCTCGAGGAGCTTTTGGCGGCGGATGCGCTCGCGGATGAGGCGTTCCACGAGATCCACGAGATGAGCTATACGCTGGAGAACGCCGTCGAGCGGATCCAGGGCGACGTGGACCGGATGGCGGAGCACGTCGAGGCGATCCACCTCGGCTCCGAGCGCCTCGACGAGGACGCGATCCGGGAGCACGCGGGGGAGCTGGAGGCGCTCCTGCGCGAGCTCCGGTCCGAGTAGCGTACCGATCCCCCGGGGTGCGCGTGCGGCCCGGGCCGGCCGCAGCGCATCATCGGGGCTAGCGGCGCTCGCTCCGGCGGGAGCGGCTAGAGCCCGCACACCCCGCCGCAGCAGCCGCCGGCCGGCTCCGGCTCGGAGCGGCTCGCGCTGCTGATGTAGCCGGCCCCTGAGATCAGGCGCTCCACGGGCGCGTCCTCGGGCGTCTCGCCGGGGTCATGGCCGGCGAGGCGGCAAAGCTCTCCCCAGGTGCGAACGCACTCGTCCATGCCGTGGCGCACCTCCAGCGTGACCCCGTTGCTCGGGCAGCGGTAGTCGTACGTGGGCATAACTCCTCCTCTTGATGCGCATGTGGGGGTGGCCTGCTATTGCACCGGCAGCCCCTCGGCCTTCCACTCCGGGAAGCCCTGCTCCAAGCGGTACGCCTGCCGGCCCTGCGCCCGCAGCCGCCGGACGGCCTCGACGGACAGGGCGCAGTAGGGGCCGCGGCAATAGGCGACGATCTCCTGCTCGGCGGGCAGCTCATCGAGGCGTGCCTCAAGCTCCTCGGCCGGGATGTTGATCGCGCCCGGCAGATGCCCCGCTGCGAACTCCTCCGGCGGCCGGACGTCGATGAGGGTGACCATGCCGGCGCGCAGGCGCTCGAGCAGCTCGGTCGAGTCGATGGCGTCGAGGGCGTCGCTGTCGTGGAAGTACTGCTCGGTCATCCGCTGCACCTCAGTGAGGTTGCGCTCCGCTACCTCGCGCAGCATGCCGAGTAGGGCCGTGACCTGCTCATCGGCGAGCGTGTAGTAGACACGTGTTCCCTCCTTGCGCGCCGAGATCAGCCCCATGCGCCGCAGCTGCTGGAGGTGCTGGGAGACGCTGGCCAGTGGGATGCCGGTCAGGCGGGCGAGCTCATCCACGTTGCGCTCGCGCTGGGCCAGCAGCTCCAGGAGCTCCAGGCGGTAGGCATGCCCCAGGGCCTTGCCGATCCCGGCGAGTTGCTCCAGCAGGCGGCGTTGATTGACGAGCTCAGCCATGGCGATCGCTCCAGCTTTTGCGGGTCATGGACGCGGGGGCCGCTGCGCGGCTCAGGCCTTCATCTTTCGCTGCAGGTCGTGGAGGGCGTTGCGGATGCTTGTCTCCAGGACCGGATGGTAGTAAGGCAGGTCGAGCATGCGCTCGACGGTCATGCCGCTATCGACGGCCCAGGCCAGGAGATGGCCCAGGTGCTCGGCACGTGGACCCAGCACCTCGGCGCCCAAAAAGGCGCCGTCGGAGGGTCGGCCGTAGAGGCGCATGACCCCGTGGTTCTCGCCCATGACGATGGCGCGGGGCTGGGCAGCGTAGTCGAGCTCACCGACGGCGTGATCGGTGTCGGGCAGGTCCGCGTAGCGCGCCCCAACCAGGGCCATCTGGGGCTCGGTGAAGACGATGCTCATCGGCGGATGGCGGCGCCCGCGCTCGACGCTCGGGTAGCGGCCCGCGTTGGTGCCGGCGATCTCGCCCTCGTCGAAGGCGTCGGGCATGACCGGGTGCTCGTTGTTGGCGTCGCCGGCAATGAAGATCGGCTGATCGCCGCACTGCATGGTGTAGGGGTCGAAGAGCGGCACGCCGTTGTCATCTAGCCTCAGCCCTGTGGCCTCGAGGCTGAGGCCGTCCACATTGGGGCGGCGGCCGGTGGCGGCGAGCAGGTACGCAAAGCGTTCTTCCACTTCGGTTCCGCTCTTGTCGCGGAAACGGACCACGACCTCATCGCCCTCGCGGTGCAAGGACTCAACCTGTGCATCGGTATCCAGGGCCAGCTCGTCGCCGAAGATCTCCTCGGCGGCATCCTTGACGCGCGGATCGGTCAGCGGTCCGAGGAAGCCGCCGATCCCGAAGATTCGAACGCGGACACCCAGCCGGTGGAGGGCTTGGCCGAGTTCCATGCCGATCACCCCGGGACCGAAGACCACCACGGATTCGGGCAGGTCGCGCCACTCGAAGAGATCGTCGTTGACCACGGCCCGGTCGCCGAGGTCCTTGAACATCGGCAGCACGTTGGGACGGGAGCCGGTGGCGATCACGGTGCGCCCGGCCCGGATCCGCCGCCCGTCGTCGAGCCGCAGGGTCTGCGCGTCCTCGAACCGGGCGTAGCCATGGATCCGCCGCTCGGCCGGGATCTTCTCGGTGTTGCCGACGACCCCGCTGACGAACCGATCCCGCAGGTTCCGGACCCGTTCCATCACCTCGGCGCCGTTGATCTCGACTGAGCCGGCGTGGACGCCGAAGCTATCGGCATGGTGCGCCGTGTGGGCGGCGTCGGCGGCGGCGATGAGCAGCTTGCTGGGCATGCATCCGACGCTGGCGCAGGTGGTCCCGTACGCTCCGCCCTCGATCAGGAGCACACGATCGGTATGGGCGGCGGCGGCCCGGTAGGCGCGCAGTCCGGCGCTACCCGCCCCGATGATGGCGACGTCGGTCTCGAGATCGGTCATTGCAGGCCTCCTCGGCTCTAAAGATGCATGCAAAGAAATCCATTTAATTGTAGAAAATAGGCGCGCGGGCCGTTCGTGTCAAACACCGCCCCGGCGCCCGTGTGATGTGACGGTGAGGGCGTTTGGGTAGAACGACAGCTGGGCAGGTCCGGCCCGAGTCGTGGGGCACCAAGGGCGTTATAGTGGTGTTTTAATACGGACGGTACAGGTAGGGACGGGATGCGCACGCAACGACTGGACTTCCCCGGCGCTCAGGGGCACACGCTCTCGGCAAGGCTCGACGAGCCGGAGGGGGCGCCGCGGGCCCATGCCCTGTTCGCCCACTGCTTCACCTGCGGCAAGGACATCAAGGCGGCCTCGTGGCTGGCGGGCGCGCTGGCCGAGCAGGGGATCGCGACCCTGCGCTTCGACTTTACTGGGCTCGGTGGCAGTGAGGGGGTGTTCGGCCATGCCGGTTTCCGCTCCGATGTGGCCGACGTGCTCGCGGCGGCGCAATTCATGCGCGATGCCGGGCGGCCGGTGAGGATCCTGGTCGGCCACAGCCTCGGGGGCGCGGCGGCGATCGCCGCGGCCGGCGACATCCCGGAATGCCGGGCCGTGTGCTCGATCGCCGCGCCGTTCGAGGCCGATCATGTGCTCGAGCACCTCGGGGAGAAGCGCGCCCAGATCGAGGCCGCCGGTGAGGCCGAGGTGACGCTCGGGGGGCGCCCGTTCCGGGTCGGGCGATCGTTCATCGAGGAGACCGTCGGGCACGATCAGGCGAGCCGGATTGCGGATCTGCGCCGACCGCTGCTGGTCATGCACGCCCCTCTCGACGAGGTGGTGCCCGTCGATCACGCGCGGCGGATTTTCGAGACCGCGAAGCACCCGAAGAGCTATATCTCCCTTGATGATGCCGACCATCTTCTGACCCGAGCCGCGGACGCCCGGTACGCCGCCACCGTCATCGCCGCCTGGGCGGCGCGCTACATCACCGAGCCCGGATGAGGCCCGGCCAGCGGAGCACCCGTTTCAGGGCTTCGTGACCACGATGAGGAGGAACTCGCCATGAGCCATGAGGAGGAGGCGCCGCCGCAGCAAGCCAAGGGTGAGGAGGGCTCAGGGGCGGATCGATACCTGATCGATCCCCGCAAGTTCCGCGACCCGGCGTTCACGGCCGATGGCCAGCCCCGCGCCTCGGTCCGCCTGCAGCGCCTGGAGACGCTCTGGTTCTGCACCGGGACCCTGTGCAACCTCGCCTGCCGCAACTGCTACATCGAGTCCTCCCCGCGCAATGATGCCCTGGTCTACCTCAGCGCCAGTGAGGTGGCCGGATACCTGGACGAGATCGCGCGCGAGGGCCTCGGCACCCGGACCATCGCCTTCACCGGCGGGGAGCCGTTCATGAATCCGGACATGATCCCCATCCTGGAGGATACGCTCGGTCGCGGCTACGAGGCGCTGGTGCTGACCAACGCCATGAGGCCGATGATGAAGGTCCATGAGCGCCTGCAGACGATCGGGGAGCGCTACGGGCAGCAGCTGACGGTGCGCGTATCCGTCGATCACTATCGGCAGGATCTGCACGAGGCCGAGCGCGGGCCGAGATCGTGGGAGCCCATGGTCCGCGGCCTGCGGTGGCTCTCGGAGAGCGGCTTCCGGGTGGATGTGGCCGGCCGGCAGACCTCCGGGGAGGCGGAAGCGACCCTGCGCGAGGGCTACCAGGCCCTGTTCGACGCCCATGGGATCACGCTCGATGCCCACGACCCCGAGCGCCTGGTGCTGTTCCCGGAGATGGATGCCAGCCGGGATGCCCCGGAGATCTCGGAGGGCTGCTGGGAGAAGGTCGGGCGTAGTCCCGACGAGATGATGTGCGCGAGCTCCCGCATGGTGATCAAGCGCAAGGGGGCATCGCAGCCGGTGGTGGTGCCGTGCACGCTACTGCCTTACGAGCCGGCCTTCGAGCTCGGCTCCAGCCTGGTGGGGAGCTTCACCGAGGTGCCGCTCAACCATCCCCATTGTGCTCAGTTCTGCGTTCTCGGGGGTGCCAGCTGCAGTGGCTGACGGAGACGCCTCCCAGGCTGCCGGCCAGTCGAAGCGCCGGGGTCGCCTACGGCCCCGGCCCCTCCCCGCCAGGATACGGTCGCTGGCGGCAATCGACCCTATGGATGGGAGCCGTACCTCGGGGTGAACCGTGCTCAGCCTTGCTCGCGCGGGGGATGGCGGCACGGCCCGGCTCTATCGGGACAGGTACCGCTTGATATTCCAGGGGTTACGCCGCTCGACCCATCGGGGCAGGAGGAGCAGGATGCCCAAGGCCGCCACGGTGCCCGCGATGAACCAGGCCGGATCGACGCGCACGATGGCGCCCAGGCTGGTGTAGACCAGGGTCATCGGCAGCATGCCCACGCCCGTGGCCAGCAGGAAAGGGCCCAGGCGCATAGCGGTCAGGCCTGCCGCGTAGCTCAGCAAGGCGAAGGAGACGACCGGGATGAGGCGCGAGACCAGGACGGCCAGGAACATCGCGCGGTCTCCGCAGTCCCTGCAAAGCGGGTAGGGGATGGGTCGGCCCAGCCGGGTCGCGCGCAGCCCCTCCCCCAGCCACCGGGCCAGCCCGAAGGCGACGGCCGCGCCTGCCAGCGCGCCGGCTACGGCGATAGCCGCGCCCAGCAGGGGGCCGAAGAGCAGCCCGGAGGCCACGGTTATGGGGATGGTTGGCAACGGGAGCACGACCACGGCGGTCATCATGGCCATGAGGAGCAAGGCGCTCTGCAGCGGCTGTGCCGCCAACTGCTCGGCAAGTCCGGAGGGCTGCCAGCCCACGGCCGCACCGACCTGCCAAGTCCAGCCCCCGAGGATGGCTAGGCCGAGCAGTAGCCCCAGAAGCGCGAGTCCGGTACGCCACGGATCGGATGCCATGGATCGAGTATCGCCCGGATCGACTCTGCGCACCATGGCAGATCGCCTTTGGGCGAGGGGCTGAACGGTCCAGCTTGCAGCGCTGCGGGCGGTCGTACGGCCGAGCCGGATCGATGCTAGGCTCGCGGTATGGATCGAGAGACGGCTGCGGGGGATGACCAGGAAAGGGGCGGCCGGCCCGAAGCGGGTCTTGGCGGGCCGGGGGGGACCGACTGCTCCATCGTCGTTCCGGTCGGCCCCGGGGATGAGCCGCGTATCGCGGAGCTCGCGTGGCTGACGGAAGCCGCGCTCGAGGCCGAGGTGATCCTGTCGGTGACGGACCTTGGGCGGGTCCCGCCCGGGGCTCCGGGCCGGGTGGTCGAGTCCGGCGCCGGCCGGGCGGTGCAGAGCAATCGCGGCGCCCGGGCGGCGCGCGGCGCCTGGCTCTGGTTCATGCACGTGGACAGCCATCCCGCGGCTGGGGCCCTGGAGCGGGTGCGCGCCTTGATCGGCGGGGGCGATGCGCTGGGCTACGGCTGGCTCCGGTTCCGGGAGGATGGGCCCTGGCCGGTCCATCTCAATGCCGTGGGCGCCAACCTCCGCTCCCGGGTCCTCGGGCTCCCCTACGGGGATCAGGGGCTCCTGCTGCCGCATGAGCGCTTCAGGGCCCTGGGTGGGTTCCGCGAGGACATCGAGCGCGGTGAGGATCTCGACCTGGTCATCCGGGCCCGCCGGGCCGGGCTGCCGTGCCGGCCCATCGGCTGTGTCGTCCACACCAGCGCGCGCCGCTACCGCCAGCGCGGCTGGCTCCGCACCACGGCCGGCCATGCCGCCTCGGCCGCGCGGATCGCCTGGCGCTCCTGGCGCGAGCGACCCTACACCCGATGACGGCGATCGCCCTCTTCGTCAAGACGCCCGGCTGCTCGGCGGTCAAGACGCGCCTGGCCGCCGGCCTGGGCCGCCTGGAGGCCGAGCGGCTCTATCTTCGTTGTGCCGGGGCGGTGGCCGAGGCGGCCCAGAGTGCGGCTCTGGGCCCGGTCTACTGGGCCCTCGCCGAGCCCGTCGCCGTCGCCGGGGGCTTTTGGCCCGGCCTGCCCGCCCTGGCGCAGGGTGAGGGGGAGCTCGGTGAGCGCATGGGTCGGGTCCACGACACCCTGGTCCGCAAGCACGGCCGCGGTATCCTGCTCGGGGCCGATGCGCCGCAGGTCTCGCCGGAGGATCTCGCCCGCGCTGCATCGTGGCTCGAGGCGGAGGACGCCCGTATCGTGATCGGCCCGGCCCGCGACGGCGGGTTCTGGCTGTTCGGGAGCAACCGGACACTACCCGGGCAGCGATGGCGGGCGGTACCCTACAGCCACCCCCGCACGCTGGCCGTGTTCCGGGAGGTCATGGCGGAGCAGGGGAGCTGGCTGACCCTGCGCCCCCTGACCGATCTCGACGAGGCCGCGGATCTTGTCAGCGTCGCACGCGAGTTGGGTGGACTGGACAGCCCGACCCCCGCGCAGAGCGCTCTCGCCGAGGTGCTTGCGGCCGCGGCGGCATCAGGCCTGGAGCCCTAGGCCGGCCGCCACGCTCGCTGCCACGCACCACAGGAAGACCCATAATCCGGAGACCCGGCCGGGTTTGAAATGCCGATTCAGTTGTGCTCATCTAGGCCCTGTGACGTGCAGCCAGCAAAGGGAGGTCATCGATGTTCGGATGCATGGTGAACGCGCAGCGAAATCACGTCCGTGAGGTCAATCGGCGCACCGACGAGGTTCGTGAGGACGAGGGCGCCGTGGAGGAGCAGCGTGCCGCGGAGCAGGCCGAGGCCCAGCGGGACGAGGCGGCCGGCGAGCCGCGTTCCGCGGGGTAGGCGATCCGCGTGAAGCCCACGGCCGGGCGGCAGCGCGCCGCCCGGCCGTGGGGGTGACAGCTTGTCTGTCCCTAACCCGCCATTGCCCGTCCACGCACCCTGACGCGGGCCATTCTGTGGAGGTCCGGGTGTCTCGCAAATCGCCGCAGCTCTTCCACGACGGGCTCATCGAGCGGGCAACCCCGCCCGAACTCCATGATATGAACCGCTTTCTGGCCGGCGTGCGCGACCGCTCGCTGCTGGATACCTTCCGCCGTCTGGCCTCGGACCGCGAGCCGGAGCACCAGGCCCTGGAGCGCCAGGCTCGCTGGGCATTGATTGCGGTCCCCCTGTTGTTGCTGGGCGTGACCCTGGCTGCCTGGCTGGCGCCACCCGGTGTGCCCCTGCTCGCCTGGGGCGTGTTGGCCCTGGGCGTGCTGGCCGGTGGTCTGATCTTTGCCGCGTGGACCCTGGGTCGGGGGCAGGAGCTGCGTCGGTTGGAGGCAGAGCGTGACGAGCTGGCCGATCGTGCCCAGGATCTGCTCGGGGTGCGCGAGGCGTGTCTCCACAGCCGGCCGTGTCGCATCTACCGCGAACGGGTGGTCGAGCAGGGGCGTCCCCTGCGTCGGCGCGAGGCGGCGCTGTTGGTCGATTACGCCGATCGGCAGAGTGGCGGGGCGCTGACTGCGAGCGCACGCGCCCAGGCCGAGCGGGTGGATGAGCATAAGGCCGAGCGCCCCAGTGACCCGCTGGAGGCTTACGGCCGTTTTCGGGAGGCCCTGGAGCAGTGGCAGGAGCGCTACGGGACCCTGTCCGAAGACACCAGCCAACTGGTCGAGCAGCTGCGACAGCAGCTCGAGGTGGACAGCCACCGCGATACCCTCTGGTACCAGCGCCTGCAGGAGCGCAAGGCGGAAAAGGCCGACGGCGAGCATCGGCTTGGTTCTGGCGGCGGCGATCAGGGCCCACGGGTGGCGCGGCGCTGATCGCCTCTTGGCCCGGCGTTGCCGGGGTGCCGTACAGGGCGTCTAAAAGGTGCCAAAAATCGAACCCACCGTGATGAGGAAGACCAGCGCGATCAGGGGAACCAGCATCGCCACTACGGCGATGTCTAGGTAGGCCTGGCGGTGGGTCAGTCCGCAGATGGAGAGCAGCGTAATCACCGCGCCGTTGTGGGGCAGGGCGTCGAGCCCTCCGGTGGCCACTGCGGTGACGCGGTGCATCAGCTCCGGTGAGATCCCCGCCGCCTGGCCCATGGCCAGATAGCTGTCACCGAGTGTGGCCAGCGCGATGCTCATTCCGCCGGAGGCGGAGCCGGTCATGCCGGCGAGGACGTTGACGGCGACGGCCAGTGAGATCAGCGGGTTGTCGCCGCCGATGGCGGTCACCCAGCCGCTGATCGTCTCGAAGGCGGCCAGTGAGGCGATGACCGTGCCGAAGCCCACCAGGCTGGCGGTATTGAAGATGGGCAGCAGCGAGGCGTTAGGCGAGATAGATCAGCAGCACCAGCGCGATCAGGATGGCCGCGATTTCGATCATCAGCGGGTGCCCTCGATGCGGGGTTCCTCCTCGGGGTGTACCGGCCGAAAGGCGTCGGCGAAGAGCTCGTCCAGGTCGAAGGTCGAGCGCACGCCCAGGTCATCGAAGTGTTGGTCCAGCCAGGCATCCGCCCAGCCGTAGCCCTGATCACGCAGGCGCGTGAGGAAGGGCCACTCGGCATTGAGCTTGCTTGAGGCACTCAGCGCTTCGACCTCGTGCTCGGCGTGGATCAGGTGCAGGCGCATGGCGCGGTAGCGCTCGAGCTGGAGATCCTCGGCCTCGATCAACTGGTGAAGCAGATGAATCGAGCGCAGCTCCTTGATCAGCGCCGAGTTAAAGGTGATCTCGTTGATCCGGTTGAGCACCTCCCGGGCGGTAGTGGGCAGCTGCTGGCGGGCCATGGGGTTGATCTGCACAACGATCAGGTCCTGGCAGCTCGGGTCATCGACCAGCGGGTAGAGGGCGGGGTTGCCGCTGTAGCCGCCATCCCAGTACGCCTCGCCGTCGATGGTGACGGCGTTAAACATGAAGGGCAGGCAGGCCGAGGCCATCACCGCATCCGCCGACAGGTGCGGCTGGCGGAAGATGTGGGCCCGACCGGTGCGCACGTGGGTGGCGGTGACGTACACCTTGACCTTGCGGCAGGCGTTGACCTGGTCGAAATCGACCTGAGTGGCGATCAGGTCGCGCAGCGGGTTGATCCCGAAGGGATTGAGCTGGGCCGGGTGGAGGAGCTGGGTGAGGTTTTCAAAGAACAGGTAGCCTGGGGAGTAGTCTAGGCTGTAGTTGCCGAGGAGACGGTCCCAGGGGCTGCGCTGGATCGGTGAGAAACGGGCAGCCTCGCTCACCGACGACCAGAATCGGTGTAGCCCCGCTCGGGCCTGTTCACGGCCGCCGCGCTGCAGCCCGTCGGCGACGACCGCGGCGTTCATGGCTCCGGCGCTGGTCCCGCTGATGCTGTCGATCTCTAGGCGCTCATCTTCGAGGATGCGCTCAAGCACGCCCCAGGTCAGCGCGCCGTGGGCGCCGCCGCCCTGAAGCGCCAGGTCGATGCGTTTCGGGGTCTGCGTGGCCATGGGACCCTCCCTGATCAAGTCCACGGCCTTCAGTATGGACGCTGTGTCGCGCGCTTTCCGCCCGGACGCCCGGGCCCCGGTGCTATTCCCTGCCGCTCTCCGGCGTCTGGGCCCATGGTGGCCGGGGCCAATGCTCCCACTGCCGGGTCAGCTGGCGGGCCACCTCCTGGGAGACCGCCTCGAGGAACTGCTGCTGGAAGGCCAGGGCCGACTCCGCCGAGCCGGCCATCAACTCCTGGGCCTCCTGCGGGGTCAGGTCCACTTCGATGGTTACCTTCATGGTCCACCTCCGGTTTGCGGGATGCGGGTGTTCTCAGCCGGCCCCGGGGCGCCGCGGCCGGCGGACGGGCGGCAGCATTGGTACGGGTCCGGGTATCCGCGTAGCCTGGCGGAGGAGCCACTCGGCCGGTCCCATGCGGAACATCCGCAGCCATAGGGGGGCTGCGATCAGCAGGATCCCCCAAAGGCCGAGAACCACCAGCAGTTGAGCCGGGCGGTCGACCTCGCCGTAGAGCCCCAGTCCGTGGCCGTAGAAGATCAGGGTACACAGCAGGGACTGCAGCAGGTAACTGCTCAGGGCCGTTCGCCCAACGGCGGTGATCGGCCCGTGCAGGAAGCCAAGCCAGCCACGCTGGCAGGCCAGGATGATCAGCGCGGCCCAACCGGCGGCGATCAGGGGTACGGCCAACTGGTTAAGCTGGGTGCTGAAGAAGAAGCCGCTGAGCAGCTCCCAGTCGCGCCACTCGCGGTAGGCGATCCCGAGGATGCTCAGCGGCACACCGATCCCCAGGCCGTATCGTGCGATGCGTGCATAGGCCTGCTGGCTCCAGGCGCCGGTCAGGAACCCGCTCCTGTAGGCCGCCATGCCGATCAGCATGCAGCCGAGGGTCAGCCAGCCAAGGCGCGCTGGGGTGCCGATCAGATAGCGGGTGAAGGCTTCGGGCAGGCGCTGCTCCATCTGGGTCAGCCACCCGCCCTGGTAGGCCTCGATGGCCGCGGTGATCTCCTCGTGGACCGACGGCGAAGCAGAGGCCAGCTTGATGAACCCGGCGGTGGGCAGCAGGGTCAGCCCCCAGCCGGCGGCCATGGTCAGGAGTATGGGCAGGGTATAGAGGGTGACGCCCCAGGCCATGAGCGCGCGGGGTGTGCGATCGATGAACAGGAAAGCGAGCAGGCCCATGACGGCGTAGATGAGCAGGATATCGCCCATCCACAGAAGGATCCCATGGGCCAGCCCGATGGCAGCCAGGGCGAGCATGCGCCGGCGGTGGACGATCCACGGGTTGATGCCGGCGGCGCGGTGGCGCTCGGCGAGCAAAACGGTGCCGGCGCCGAACAGGGCGGCGAACAGGGCGATGAACTTGCCTTCAAAGAAGACGTGGCCGACAGCCCAGACGGCGTAATCCCAACCCTCGAAGCCGCCAAGCAGGGTCGGACTCAGCAGCCCGGCCACCGGCATGGCGAAGAGCTGGATGTTGATGACCAGGATGCCCAGCACCGCCGCCCCACGGACGGTGTCGAGACTTTCCAGGCGTTGTCCGGTGCCCATAGGCCCTTGCGGTATGCCCCCCGGTGGTGCATTGGACCGACAGGATAAAGCATCCATTTGTGTTTGAAATCGGCGTGCTGGCACCTTGTCGGGATGGATCCCGTCACCCATGCGGCCAGTGGCGCCCTGCTCAACCGATTGGTGGCGCCGCGATGCTGCGCTGCGCCGCGTTTCTCCTTGCGCGAACGCACCTGGCTTGGCGCTGTTGCGGGTCTGTTCCCGGATGTGGACTGGTTCCTGGGGCTGGTAATCGCCGACTCGCTGGTCTACTACAACCTCCACCGGGGCGAGACCCACTCGCTGCTGATGCTCCCCCTCTGGGCGATCGTGCTGGGCTGGGTGACGGCGCGTCTGTGGCCCGAGCAGCGGGACTGGCGCGATGGTGCGGTTATCTTCGCCCTGGGCATCGGCATCCATATCTTCGGCGACTGGATCACTAACTACGGGACCCAGCTCCTGGCACCCTTTTCGCGGGAGACCTTTGCCTTCCCGGTGACTTTCATCCTGGATCCTTGGGTCACCGGCTCGCTGCTGCTCGGCCTGCTGCTGACCTGGCGCTACGGCGGGCGTTTGTGGGCGGCGGTCGGGCTTGCCGCTGCCGGTGGGGTGATCGCGGTTCAGTCGGTGGCCAAGGTGCACGCGCTCGAATACGCCCGGGATGAGGCGCGGGAACGGGGCATGCACGGGGCCCGGGTGCACGCCATGGCACAGCCGCTGTCGCCGCTGAACTGGCGGTTGTTCATCGAGGGCGACGACGCCTACTGGTCGGCTCACCTCGGGTTCCGGGCGCAGGAGCGACCGGTGGATGAGGACGCCGGCCTGCTGGCTCGGCACTGGCAGACATTTCGGCCGCCGCATGCGCTGGAGTGGGAGCCTCTGCCGCGTTTCGGCGACGGTGGCTGGCGCGAATTCGCCGAGGTGGCCTGGTGGCGCCCGGAATTTGCCGAGTTCCGGCGCTTCGCCGCGCTGCCGTATCTGCGCAAGGTGGTCGATTACGAGGGCGATGCCTGCGCCATTTTTGCCGACCTGCGCTTTCGGATCGCCCAGGTGCCGCCCCCGTTCCAGTACGCCAGCTGCCGGACGCCGGAGGGGGATTGGTATCGGGCCGATGTGGACTACTGGGAGCGGGCGGTGGAGGAGCTCGAGCCGTTGCTGCGCGAGCGGCGGTAACGCCCCGGGGTCAGCTGCGCACCAGGCGCAGGCAGCGGGCGAATGCCGGGACCGAGAGCGAGTCACGCCGGCCGGCCAGCCAACGTGCCTGGAGTGCCGGGGCATCCAGCTCTTCGGCGATCTGCCAGCCGGCGTCTGTGGCCAGCCGGTGCATGGTCTCCGCCGGCAGCAGGCCGCGCAGGGGTTCCTGCTGCGTGTGCAGTGCCAGCGCTACGCCGTGCAAGAGCATGCGCGGACGCCAGGCCACGTTCTCCGAGGGCAGCCAGTAGTCGGCGATCAATTCGCTACCCGGGGCGGCGACCTCCGCCAGGCCCTGAAGCGTGGTGCCGATGGCCGTCCGGGGCAGGTAGTAGGTGCAGCCCAGCCAATTGGCGAAAAGGGGGGTATCGGGATCGATTCCGGCATCCATGAGGCGCTCAGCCAGGCGATCGCGGGCAAAGTCCACCGCTGCGAAGCGCATCCGGTTGGCCACCTCGGCGGGCAGGAGCGAGCGCTTCCACCACTGCGTGGCGGGCTGGTCCACTTCCAGCAGTTGCGCCTGCGCGAGGATATCCGGGCGGCGGAGGGCGGTGGTGTCCAGCCCGGCGCCGAGTAGCACGATCTGCCGGTGACCTTTCTCCAGGGCGGCGTCCAGGGCGTCCTCGGCGAAGCGCGCCCGCGTGACCGTCTGGCCGCGCAGGGCGGCGAGTTCCGGGTGGGCGCTTTCCAGCGCCCGCCACTGCATGGCCAGCAGCGGGGGGGGTGGCTGGACCAGTCGACGGATCCCGCTGCTGAGTAGGGGGAGGACCGCCCGATCGTCGAAGATCGCCGGGGGATCGTCGAGGCGGGTGTGCCAGACGCGCAGTGCGGCGGCGGTCTCCGCGGTTCGGCTGGTGAAGGGGCGCTGTTCCATGGGGTCAGTCGATCACGTCGAGACGCAGTCGGCCTTCGGTCTGCCAGCGCCGTACCAAGGACTCGGCCGGTTCCCGGCGGTCCGGATCCGCGTACCGGCGCAGCGCTTCGGTCAGCGCTAGCGGCACTGCGGTACCGATGGTGCTGCGCCGTCCGCAGGCGTAAATACGGGCATCCCGGTTAAGCATCCAGTCGACGATTGTCGCTCCCGCCTCGCTGATCCGGTCCTGAACGTAGCCGCCGTCATTGGGATCACGGGAGAACGCCAGATCGAGCCGTGTCAGCACCCCCTGTTCGCGCCATTGAAGCAGGCGCTCGGCGTGAAAGAAATCGCCCTGCCGACGCCGATTGCCGAAGATCAGCCAGATCGGACCGCGATCGGCCCGGGCGGCGCGCTCGGCGATGAAGCCGACGAACGGCGCAATGCCGCAGCCGGCGGCAATCAGGATCATCGGTTGCTGCGGGTCATCCGGCGGCTGCAGGCGGCGGTGGGTGCGCAGTGAGGCGGTGATCGTGTCGCCGAGCTGCAGGCGCCTCGCCAGGAGGCTGGATGCCTTGCCCGGGCGGACGTGCCCGTCGGCGTCGGTGCGGCTGGTCACGGCGACGGTAAGCTCAAGGCGGTGCGGGGCGTCGAGGGGGGTGCTGCCGATGGAGTAGGGGCGGGCCGGCTCGCCCTCGCCAGGACGCACGAGCAGGAGATCTCCGGGCCGGTAAGCCAGCGGGGTATCGCTCTCCAGGGTCAGCCCCCATACCTCCTGGGTGATCGGATCCTCGGGATCGTTGAGCTGCCGGCGTTCGCGCAGGGTCAGATGGACGGGTTGATCGCTTGGGATTGGCCCGGTCGCGCCGGCCTCCACGCCAAGCAATTCGGCCACTTCGCCGAGCCAGATTCGCCAGGTGGCCTCGGGTGCGCCATCGGCGCGGGCCATGGGCAGTACCTCTTCGGCCCCGGCGCGGCGCAGTCCCGCACGCAGGGTTTCTCCGGCGGCGCAGAAGTGTCGGTAGCTGGAGTCCCCCAGGGCAAGCAGGGCGAACCGCGTGCGGGGCAGCTGCGCACGGTCCAGGGCGGCGACGAAGGCCCGCCCTGGGTCTGGCATGTCACCGTCACCGCAGGTCGAGGCGATGAGTAGCGTGTATCGATAGGCCTCAAGCGCCTTGGGGTCCAAGGCCGACAGCGAAGCCTCTTCGATCCGGGCGCCGCCGAGGCGCAGTGCGCGCGCTGTCTCCCGGGCCAGGTGAGCTGCCGTGCCGGTCTGACTGGCGTGGGCGATGAGCAGGTCGGCTCCGGCATCCCCCCGGCGGCGCCCGCCCAGCCGGCGTCGAGTCCAGAGCCAGATGCCCGTGACAAACAGGAATAGCAGCACCAGCGCCGTCAGGAGATTGATCAGTCCCGACCAAGCGCCCGCCCAGGTGCCCTGGTGCAGCTCGGCGATCCACCCCGGGTAGGCGCCGGCCGGGGTGATCCCCTCGGCAGTGACGATCAGCTGCTGCGGCCCGCCATCACCGTCGGTGGTCACCGCCCAGGCCGCCCGCTCGAAGCGTTCCATGGCCTGGATATGGGAGATCTCCGCGGCCTCGAGCTGTTGTAGGACTGGACCAATCGCCAGGCGGCCGGCGTCCCGGTCGATCGGTGGCAGTCGCGGCGTACCCAGTTCCAGGGCCATCATGCCTGCGGTGACGGATACGAGCAGCAGCAGTGGCAGAGTCAGCCAACCAACCCCCGTGTGCCACTGGGTCAGGGTGTGGCGCAGTCGCGGCCAGGCCAGCCACGGTCCGACGATCAGCACCACCAACAGCGCGTAGCTGGCCAGCTCGACCACCCAGTCCAGATCGAGCAGAAGATCCTTGTGCAGGTGGCGCACGGTCTGGAAGAAGGTGGTGGCGTAGTCGCGCTCGCCGAGGGAACTGCGCTGCTCGAGGTCGAAGGCCTCATGCCAGCGCTCACCCGCGCGACTGAATTCGAGCACGGCGGTCCCGCCGCGCTCGAGCCTCAGCGTGCGGATGCGCTGCTGCGGATCCACCTCGGCAAGGAACGCCTGTAGCTCGGACACCGGGATCGGATCCTCCGCCTCGGGCCCCGAGGCCAGATCCCGGACGACGGGTTCAAGCGCCAGCAGACCGCCGCTGACGATGATCACCAGGAACAGGGGCGCAAGGGCGAGGGTGATCCAGCGGTGCAAGCAAAGCAGCAGCCGTCGAAGGCTGGCGGGCATGGTCGGGCTTCCTGCGGGTGGCGTGGGGCTGAGATCCTGCGCCAAGTATGGTGGTCGACCGGTGCGGTGCAAGTTCAGCGCAGGGCCACCCCTTTGACCATGGCGTGTATGGGCACCCCCGGAGCCAGCCCCAGCTCGGCGGAGGAACGCCGGGTGATGCGGGCGAGCAGCGGCTGGCCCGCCACCTCCAGGCGCACCAGAGCGTGGCTCGGGGTGGGGTCATCGGCGATCGCCGTGATGCGCGCCGGGAGACGGTTGAGCAGACTCACCCCGGTCGGTGGCGTGCGGGCAATGCTGACGTCCCTGGCGTGGACACGCACACGGACCGGCTCGCCAATGGCGGCGTCCAGCCGCGGCAGGTACAGCGGTGCATCACCGGCGTCAAGCTCGGTCAGGTGATCGGCGGGGTGGTGCCGGGCGACGGGCAGCTCCAGGACCGCCGATGCGTGCTCGCTCTGGGCCAGCGGCAGATCGGTCTGCGTCAGCAGCGTCTGGAGCGGGCCTTCGGCACGGACCTCGCCGGATTCGAGTAAAACCATGTGGTCGGCCAGGCGAGCGGCCTCGTCGAGGGCATGAGTGACGTAGACAATCGGGATGCGCAGGTGGCGGTGCAGGCGCTCGAAGTAGGGCAGGATCTCGGCCCTGGTGGCGGTGTCCAGCGAGGCCAGGGGTTCGTCCATGAGCAGGAGCCTGGGGGCGGCCAGCAGTGCGCGTCCGATGGCGACCCGTTGGCGCTGACCGCCGGATAGCGAACCCGGGGGGCGTTCGAGCAACCCGGCGAGGCCGAGCAGCTCGGTGATCTCGTCGAGGTCGTCCCGGCGGCCGCCGGCGGGTGTCCGCCGTCGCCCGTAGAGCAGGTTGCCGCGCACGTTCAGGTGGGGGAAGAGGCTCGGTTCCTGAAACACGTAGCCGAGCGGTCTGCGGTGAACCGGCAGGAAACTATGTTCGTCTTGCCAGATGCTGCCGTTGACGACCAGGCGGCCACGCCGTACCCGCTCCAGCCCGGCCAGGCAGCGTAGCAGGGTGGTCTTGCCTGACCCCGAGCGGCCGAACAGGGTGGTCACGCCGGTTCCGGGGAGAACCAGATCGGCCTCGAGGCGGAAATCGCTGCGGTCGACCCGGAATGAGGCTTGGATGCCCATCAGGCGACCCCCACGACCTTGAAGCGGCGGTTAAGGAAGTAGACCGCGAGAAGCAGCGAAAAGGCCATCAAAAGCAGGAACAGCGACAGGCCGTGGGCCGCGGCGTAGTCCATGGCCTCGACGTGGTTGTAGATGGCGATCGAGGCCACCTCCGTCTCCCCGGCAATGCTTCCGCCGATCATCAGCAGAACGCCGAACTCGCCTAGGGTGTGCGCGAAGGCGAGCACCGCGGCGGTCAGGAAACCGTTGCGGGCCAGGGGAATGACCACCGTGAAGAAACGATCCAGTGGCGAGGCCCGCAACGTGGCGGCCACCTCCAGGGGGCGCTCACCCATGGCCTGGAAGGCGTTCTGCATGGGCTGTACCGCGAAGGGCAGGGAGTAGATCATCGAGCCGATCACCATGCCGGTGAAGGTGAAGGCCAGGTGGCCGATGCCAAGCTGCTCCAGCAACCCGCCGAGCCAGCCTTCCGGACCAAGGAAGATCAGCAGGTAGAAGCCGATGACCGTCGGAGGCAGGACCAGGGGCATCGCCACCAGCGCCTCGACGACGACGCGGGCGCGGGAGTCGCTGCGCGCCAGCCACCAGGCCAGGGGCAGACAGAGCAGGAGGAGCAGGCCGGTGCTGATGGAGGCCAGTTTCAGGGTCAACTGCAGGGCGACCCAGTCGGCGTTGCTGATCCAGAGCATGCTTGTCGATCCGTCCCTAAGCGCCGCGCGGTGGGTTATTCCGGCGGCCGGAAACCGTGCTCTTCGAGGATGGTGCGGGCGCCGTCGCTGTCCATGAAAGCCGCGAAGCGCGCCATCGCCTCGTCCCCGGACCCGTGCCGGGTGATGATGTATCCGTGCCTGAGCGGTGCGTGCAGATCCGGATCGATCGGTGTGTATACCCCCTGCTCGTCGACGCTCGGGTGTGTCGCCAGCGAGAGCGGGATCAGGGCAGCCTGCGCGGCACCGCTCTGGGCCTGTTGCAAGGCGCGGGCGACGCTGTTGCCGGTCACCAGTCGATCCGCCACCGCCTCGTGAATGCCCTCGGCCTGCAGTGCCTCCAGCGCGCGCGCGCCGTAGGGGGCGTGTTCAGGGTGGGCGATGGCGATGCGCCGGAATGCCGATTCCGTTAGCTCTTCCAGCTCCGGGGGTTCGGCCCTGGAGCGGGTCCAGAGGACCAGTTGGCCACTGGCGTAGTGGCGCACCCCGGATGCGGCGTGGCCGGAATCGACGAGTGCTTCCGGGCGCTCCATGTCGGCCGCGAAGAACGCGGCAAAAGGGGCCCCATGGGCGATTTGGGCACGCAGCGACCCGGAGGATCCGTAGGAGACGGCCAATTGATGTTCCGGGTGTTGCTCCTGAAAGCTCGCCACGAGGTCTTCCATGGCGTGACGCAGACTCGATGCAGCGGCGATGCGGGTGGTGTCGGCGATGGCCGCGCAGGCGAAGAGCAGGGCGCTGGCGAGACTGGTCAGTGCCAGGGCCGCCATGCCGCGGCTGCGGGGCGCGCGGTTCCGGGGCGACGGGAGCGGCATGCACACCTCGCTGGTCGGGGTTTTCACGGGAGGTCTAGCAAGGAACGGGCCATATCCCCCGCGGCGCCGCGTTTCGCCGGCGCCGCGGGGGGCGGGGTGCGCTCGTCAGCGGCTGCGGAGGATCTCGCTCAGGGCTTCATCCAGGGTCGGATACTCGAAGGTGAAACCGGCCTCCTGAAGGCGTTGGGGGCGCATGCGGGCGCCGGTGAGCAGGATCCGGGACATCTCGCCGAAGGCCAGACGCAGGGCTGGAGCCGGAGCGGGCAGGAAGGCCGGGCGATGCAGGTGGCGCGCCAGTGTCCGGGTGAATTCGGCGTTGGTCACCGGTTCCGGGGCGCCTGCGTTGAACGGGCCTGCGAGTGCCTCCTGATCGAGCAGAAAGAGGATGATGCGCACCAGATCGGTGCGGTGGATCCACGGCATGTACTGCTTGCCGCTGCCCAACGGCCCACCGAGGCCGAGCCGGAAGGGCGTGAGCAGCTTGGCGAGGGTGCCGCCGTCGCGGTCCAGCACCAGTCCGATCCGCATCAGCGCCACGCGGACCCCATGGGATTCGGCCTGCCGTGCCGCCTCTTCCCAGCGGGCGCAGAGCTCGTGAACGAACTCGGGGTTCGGTGGGGTCTCCTCCGTGACCTCTCGGTCGCCCTGATCGCCGTAATACCCCATCGCGGAAGCGGAGATCAGGGTCTTGGGTGGTGTATCGAGCTGGCCGCACAGATCGACCACAGCCTGGGTGGTGTTCAGTCGGGAGTCGAGCAGGCGCTGCTTCTTGGCCTCGGTCCAGCGTCCCTCGGCAATCGACTCGCCAGCGAGGTTGATGATCGCCTCGGGCTGGCTGTCGAGGAAATCGGCCACGTTCGGGCGGATGTCGGTCCGTGCTGGCAGGGCAGCGCGTGCGCGCTCCGGGTTGCGCGAGACGACCAGCAGCTCGTGGCCGCGCTCGTGGAGGCGAGCGCACAACGGCTTGCCGACGAAGCCGCTGCCGCCGGTGATCAGAATTCGCATGACACCCTCCCGTGTGGAAATTCCTGCGTATAGTATTGTCCAGCCTACCGCGACGGTGGAGGCAGGCAAGCCCGGTGGTGCGGTGTTGCAGGCGGTGGCTGCCCCGCGCCAGTGCGTGTGCGGTAAAATGCCGCAGGCTGGTGCAGGGCCGCGCCTTGCATTCCACGCCGCAACCTTTACGTTATGCCGTAACCGGCGATACCGTTGCATGAATGGATTAAGTAGCAACAGGGGGTCTACATGACGAACGAGGCACCGGATGATCTGGATCGTGGGCGACGGCGGTTCCTGACCGGCGCGGCGAGCGTGGTCGGCGGCGTCGGCGTGGTCTTCGCCGCGGTCCCGTTCATCGGCTTTCTCCGCCCCAGCGTGGAGGCGCAGGCGGAGGGTGCGCCCATCGAGGTCGATGTGAGCAAGCTCGAGCCCGGGCAGCGCTTGGAGTTTGAGTGGAAGGGCAGCCCGATCTGGGTGGTCAGCCGTACTCAGGAGCACCTTGAGACGCTGGATAAAATGGTGGACCGCCTGCGCGATCCGGACTCCGAGCGGGATCAGCAGCCGGATTACGCCCGGAACAAGCACCGGTCCGTGGACCCCGAGGTCTTTGTCGTGGTGCCGATCTGCACCCACCTGGGCTGCATCCCCACGTACTACCCCGAGATCGAGCCGATGGACTTCGACGCCGACTGGCTCGGCGGGTTTTTCTGCCCCTGCCACGGCGCGCGCTACGATATGGCTGGCCGGGTGTATCGGGCGCAGCCTGCGCCGAGGAACCTGGAGGTGCCGCCGCACCGGCAGGATGGTGACAAGCTGGTCATTGGCGAGCATCCCGAGGACGCCGACGCGTAGCTCGGTTCTGGCGCGGCGCGCGCTCTTCCGGCTTCGCAGCCGTCCAGGACTGTATAAAAAAACCCGCCCCCGAAGCTCGGGGGCGGGTTTTTTCATGGGTGCGGTATCGGGTGGGGCACCGGCGCCCGGTGCCCCACAGCCCTAATCGTCAGTGGGGTCGTGGTGGACGCGGTCGCTGGCGGTTGGTGCCGTCGGAGTAGCGCCGGCGGCATGGTTGGGGGACGTTGCCCCCGCGCGCGCAAGGCGCAGGGGCGGGGCCTGCCCCTGGTGGTCCTCCCCGAAGTAGAGGGTCCGGTGCGGGAAGGGGATCTCGATGCCGGCGGCATCCAGGCGCTTCTTGACCAGCCCGTTGTAGGCCCGGCCGATGGCCCATTGCATCCCCGGTGCCGTCTTGATGCGCACCCGGATATTGACCGAGCTGTCGCCCAGCGAGACCACCCCGTCTACCGCGAAGTCGCCGTAGAGGGCATTGCGGATGTCGGGATCCGGATGCTGTTTGAGGTCTTCGTAGGCGGCCTCGAGCACCGGGGTGACCTGGTCGACATCCTCTCGGTAGGCCACCCCATAGCTGCCGACGTGGTAGGCGAAGTGGCGGGTGAAGTTCGAGACGCTGTCCACTGAAGAGAACGGGATGAAGTGGTAGGTCCCGAACAGGTCGCGGATGTTCACCGAGCGAATGGTGAGCTTCTCCACCGTGCCTGTGACCCCGCCGGCGGTGACGATATCGCCGACGTCGATGGCGTTCTCGAGCTGGATGAACACGCCGGTGATGATGTCCTGAACCAGCTTCTGCGCGCCAAAGCCGATGGCGAGGCCGAGGACACCGGCACCGGCGATCAGCGGGCCGATGTTAATCCCGATCTCGGCGAGGACGATCATCGTCGTCATGGTGACCAGGACGATGGCGATGGCGTTGCGGAACAGGGTGAGCAGCGTCTGCTCCCGCGCCGAGGGGGTGCCGTGGCCCACGTCCGGATTCAGGCGGTGCTCGATGAAGCTGGCCGCCAGCAGCCAGACCGCCGTGGCGGCGAGCAGGACCAGGGTAACCGAGAGGATCACCCCGAGGGTCTGCAGGCCGCCCTCGGAAGCGAGCCAGCCGGTGAAGTCGAACAGCTGCCAGGCATCGAGCACGGTGGCGATGACCACGATCAGGATGGCGGTCCGTGCGATTTTCAGCACGATGGGCAGGTAGCTATTCAGGCGCTGCTCGAGCAGTGGGAAGTGGCGCCGGTTGCGTTCGCTAAGCCGGATACGCCGGGCCGTGGCCTGGGTCAGGACAATGGCCAGGAAGGCCCCGATGCCGATGGCCAGTGCCGTCTGCAGGGTCGCCTGGGCCATGAAGGCCAGAGCGGCATCCGGCTGGGTGATGGTGACTACGGCGAGCGCGCCGAAGTAAAGGATTACGACCCAGTGCCAGACCCAGGCCAGCGACGAGAGGATGGTCCGGGTGAACAGCACCCTGGACTCGGCGGCGCTGGCCTGGAGCCGCTCGCGCACGTCGTGCCGGTTGCGCAGGGCGATCACCACCGCATAGCCGAAGGCGAGCACCATGACAAGGAGCACCGCCAGCTGTCCCAGCCCCTCGGCAACGGCCATGGTGACGAAGGGACCGATGAACAGCAGGCCGTAACCGATCAGTCCGGACATGCGGGCCAGCCGCTTGCCCCAGTAGGTGGCGTGCTCATCGTCGGTGGCGATCAGCCGCAGGTGGGGGTTGCGCGGTGCGAACAGAATGCGCAGCAGGGCCTTGAAGCCCTCGACCATCAGGAACGCATTCAGGAACAGGGATTCCCGCGCCTCGATGCCGCCCACCTCGCCGACCAGCGAGAGGGCGATGGCGTACCCGGCGATCCAGGCCAGGAAGATGGTCGCCAGGTCGGCCGCGGCGGCGCCGAGCACGCCGACGGTGCGCCGCACCGTGCGCAGGCGCGCGTCGCCGCGCTGGGCCCAGCCCTCGGCGCGGTTGAACACGGGGCGTGCCAGGGGGCGCAGCACGAGGAGCAGGCCGATGGTGACGACAATGATCAGGCCCAGGTCGGCCAGTTCCAGGGCCAGCGCCCAGAGCTGCGGGCCGATGGCCTCGCCCTCGATATCCCGGAACAGTTCCCCGATCTCGCGAAGCTCCTGCCCGATGGTCTGAGCGGCCCCCTGAGTGAGCTCGGCAACGCTGCGTGCCGGAGACTCTGCCGGGGTCTCGGCCAGAAGGCGAGCGGGGAGTAGGGTGGCGAGGGCGCCGATCAGCCAGGCAAGCGGGGTTCGTGTGGACACGCGGGATCTCCTTTTCCGGATGGATGCCGTCAAGCGTAACGGTTGAGCCGTGGCGGTGGCCATGTCCCTGGCCTTCAGGCGGGGGCGCCGATCGATTAAACTTGATCTGGAGTCCGAAAGGGAGGAGACCACCGTGAACTGGCTCAGAGTGGTGCCCTGGGCGTTGCGGGCGGCGCGCCTGGCGCGCAGTGCGGAGCAGGTCCGGCGTGAGCGTGGCGGTCGCCGGGTCAGTGGCTACGATACCGGTAAGGCTGCCGGGCGGGCGCTGCGCCGCGTTTTGAAGTAGTCGGGCCCGTCCCCGTTGGATCAGGCGCCGAGCTGACGGCGCAGGATCTTCCCGCTGGGTGTCTTGGGCAGCTCGTCGACGAAGTGGATCTCGCGTGGTGCGACTGCGGCACCGAGGCGTTGTCTTGCGTGGGCGATCAGATCCCGCTGCAGCTGTTCCGGGGCCTCCGGCGGGCGGCGCGGGACGACCCAGGCCGCGACCAGGGCGCCGGCCACCGCATCGGGGACACCACTGACCCCGCATTCGGCCACCTCCGGGTGGTGATTCAGAACGGCCTCGACCTCCGCCGGTCCGACCATGTGACCCGCGGTCTTGATCACGTCGTCGGCGCGGCCGATGAAACGCAGCTCGCCTTGCTCGTCCCACTGGGCGAGATCGCCGGAGCGGTACCAGTTGTCGACGAAGGCATCGCGGTAACGCTCCGGCGCACCGAGATAGGCGCGGAACATCGACGGCCAGCCCCGACGGATGAGGATCTCGCCGGTGGCGCCCGGCTCCGTAACGGGGTTCACCGTCTTACCTTCCACGTTGGCCAGGATCAGTTCGACGCCGGGGACGGGGCGGCCCATGCGGCCGGAGCGCACCGGCGCATTGCCGTACTGGGCCGTCATGATCGCGCCGGTCTCGGACTGCCACCAGGCGTCGCGGGTGGGGAGGCCGAGGCGTTCCTCGGTCCACTCCGTCAGTGCTGGATCGAGCGGTTCGCCGGTGCTGAAGATCCGCTCCAGGCGTGACAGATCATGCCCGGCCAGTGCCTCGGGGCCGGCCCGGCGCAGCATGCGCAGCGCCGTAGGCGCCGTGAACCAGCACTCAATGCCCTCTGCGGCGAGGGTTCCGTACCAACGCCTGGCGTCGAACTCGCCCTCATCCACCACCAGGGTTGCTCCGCAGAGCAGCGGTGCCAGGATGCCGTAGGAGACGCCGGTGACCCACCCCGGGTCGGCGGTGCACCAGTAGCGCTGCCCGGGGGCAAGGCCGAGGACCTCGCGCCCTGTGGCCAGATGCGCCGCTGCCGCCCGGTGGACGTGGAGCACGCCTTTGGGCGGACCGGTGGTGCCGCTGGTGAAGTGGAGCAGCGCCGGGTACTCGGCGCCCGTCGCGATGGGCTGCGGCGCAGCGTCATCGGCGCAGAAAGTCTGCCAGGACTCGGCGCCGGGGGCATCGCCGTCGACGAGTACAATGTGTTCCAGGGCCGGCAGTGCGCCGCGCACCGGGGCGATGCGCTCCTCGAAGAGCTGCCGGGTGGTGACCACGACACGCGCTTCGCCGAGCTCGAGGCGGCGGCGGATGGGGTCGGGACCGTAGACCGAGAACAAAGGCGCGTAGACCGCCCCGTGGCGAAGCGTGCCGAGCGCGGCCAGATAGAGTTCGGGGCGGCGCGGCCCGAGGGTGCAGACCCGCTCGGCAAGGCGCACGCCGCGACGCTCCAGCGCCCGGGCGAAGCGCAGGGCGCCGTCGAGCAGGTCTACGTAGTTGTAGACCCGCCGCTCGCCCTCAGCGCCGCGCCAGATCAGAGCTTCCTGATCGCCGCGGCCGGCGGTGATATTCCGCTCCAGGCACTGGTACGCCAGGTTCAGGCCGCCGTCATCCTGGGCGCCCAGCCACTCCCGTTCTACGCTCTCCCAAGAGAATGAGGCCCCTTCTGCGCCCATCGGCGGTCCATTATCCCGACTGTTGACCATCCCGCTATCCTGAGTCCGCCTTCTGTTGCAGCGCAAGGGGGCGGGGCGGCCTTTGTGTCGCTCAGGCCGCGAAGCGGTGGCGTTCAGGGGAGGTGGTACTCCCGCGACGCCCCCGTTCTTAGGTACCCTATGCAGATTGCCTGCAACCGTTTATGACAGAGGAGTCATCCATGGCGGATAACCGTCGCAGCCGAGTGATCACCCAGGGTGTGGCCCGAACCCCGAACCGCGCGATGTTGCGGGCCGTCGGCTTCCGGGATGAGGACTTCGAGAAGCCGATCATCGGGGTCGGCAACGCACACAGCACGATCACCCCCTGCAACGTCGGGATCGGCGCCATGGCGCGGCGCGCCGAGGAGGCGCTGCGCGAGGTGGGGGCGATGCCGATGAAATTCGGCACCATCACGGTCTCCGACGGCATCACCATGGGCACCGAGGGTATGAAGTACTCCCTCGTCTCCCGCGAGGTGATCGCCGACTCCATCGAGACGGTCGGGGGCGGCCAGCAGATGGACGGGATGCTGGCCACCGGTGGCTGCGACAAGAACATGCCGGGCGCCATGATCGCCCTGGCCCGGCTCGATATCCCCGGCATCTTCGTCTACGGCGGCACCATCAAGCCCGGCCACTACAAGGGCGAGGACCTGACCGTGGTCAGCGCCTTCGAGGCAGTAGGGCAGTACAACGCTGGCAATCTCTCCGAGGAGGATCTCAGGGGCGTGGAGGAGAACGCCTGCCCCGGAGCCGGCTCCTGTGGCGGCATGTTCACGGCGAATACCATGTCCAGCGCCTTCGAGGCCATGGGCATGAGCCTGATGGGTTCCTCGACCGTCTCCGCGGAAGATGACGAGGCCCGGGATGTGGCCGCCGAGGCGGCGCGGGTGCTCATGGACGCGGTCCACCACGATCGGCGGCCATCCTCCATCCTGACACGAGAGGCGTTCGAGAACGCGTTCGCCGTGGTCATGGCCCTGGGCGGGTCGACCAATGCCGTGCTCCATCTGCTGGCCATCGCCAATACCGCCGAGGTCCCGTTCGACCTCGACGATGTCGAGCGGATTCGCCGCAAGGTGCCAGTGCTCTGCGATCTCAAGCCTTCCGGTCGTTTCGTGACCAGCCAGTTCCACGAGGTGGGAGGTACGCCGCAGGTGATGCGCATCCTGCTCGAGCAGGGGCTGCTCCACGGCGGTTGCAGGACCATAACCGGGCAGACCATCGAGGAGCTGATCGGCCACCTGCCGCCGGAGCCGCCGGCGGATCAGGAGATCGTCATGCCCTTCGATCGGCCGCTTTACCCGGAGGGCCACTTGGCGATTCTGCGCGGCAACCTGGCCGAGGAGGGGGCTGTGGCCAAGGTCAGCGGCATCAAGCAGCGCCGCATCAGCGGCCCGGCCCGGGTGTTCGACTCCGAGGAGGAGTGTCTGGAGGCGATCCTGGCCGACCGTGTGCAGGCCGGTGATGTGGTCATCGTCCGCTACGAGGGGCCCAAGGGCGGTCCGGGCATGCGCGAGATGCTGGCGCCCACCTCGGCGATCATCGGCAAGGGCCTCGGCGACGCCG
The DNA here is from genome assembly GCF_016653405.1 of Halorhodospira halophila. Classification (NCBI taxonomy): domain Bacteria; kingdom Pseudomonadati; phylum Pseudomonadota; class Gammaproteobacteria; order Chromatiales; family Ectothiorhodospiraceae; genus Halorhodospira; species Halorhodospira halophila. Next base: position 25,302 of record NZ_NHSN01000003.1, on the reverse strand, counting down.
TGGGCCTCATCACCGACGGCCGCTTCTCCGGCGGTACCTACGGGATGGTGGTCGGTCACGTGGCGCCGGAGGCCTACGACGGCGGTACCATTGCGCTCGTCGCCGAGGGCGACACCGTGACCATCGATGCCGACCGCAATCTGTTGCAGGTGGAGGTGGACGAAGCCGAACTGGAGCGCCGCCGCAGCCAGTGGCAGGTGCCCCGGCCGCGCTACCGCCGCGGGGTGCTGGGCAAGTACGCGCGCCTGGCGGCCTCGGCCAGTCGCGGCGCAGTGACCGACGCCGATCTCTTCCCCGATCAGGACTAGGCGGGACGAGGCACCGAAGCACAGCGGTGCCGTCGGCGACGGCACCAGCTACAGCCACGCGTACCCAGGAGGGAAGCGATGAAGCTCCCCGAGATTATGACGGACAAGCTGGTCACCGGGCATCCCGATGAGGGGGTGCGGGAGGCCTTCTTCAAGATGCGCTACAACCACATCCGCCATCTGCCCGTAGTGGATGAGGATATGGGGCTGCTCGGCATCGTGACCGACCGCGATCTGCGGCGGCCGGACTGGGTGGATGAGGCGCCGGATCTTGCCCATGTCTACTACCTGGACGACAACATGGCGCTCAAGAACGTCATGACCCGCAACCCGGTCGTTGTCCACACCTACGATCCGGTTCAGCGGGCGGCCCAGCTCATGCGAGAGAACCGTTTCGGTGCGCTGCCGGTGCTCAACAAGGAGCAGCGGCTGGTGGGCATGGTCTCCGCCGTGGATATGCTCCAAATCCTTGAGGAGCTGCTCGACAAGTTCGGCTCGCCGGAGGGTGTGGGCTGAACCGCCGCGCTGCTTCCGCAGGGTTGCGGCGGGGCTGCCGCCGGGCGACGGGGTCGTGACGGGGAGGGGGGTGCTTGTCTGCGCTTGGACCGCGTCCCACTGAGCCCGAGGCCTGGCAGAGCTGGCTGCGGGAGGCCTTCGGGCTGCTCATGCGCCGTCCGCTGGCCTTCCTTGCCTACACCGCCGGTGTCGCAGGAGCCCTGCTGATTGCCCACTCGGTGGCCTGGGCGCCCCTGCGCGGGATGGTCACACTGCTGGTGGTCGTCCTGGCCCTGGTGCTGTTCGTGCGGTTGGCCCTGGTGGCCGACTACAACCGGGATCCCCGCCCCCTCTATGTCCTGCCGGGCAATCTCGACGGCGCTGTGGCGCTGACGGTGGGGGCGGCTCTGTTCGCCGCCTACGGCGCACTGGGGCCATTGTTGTTCTGGCCGCTGGCCGACTCCCTCGAGGCGGTTCTGATCGGGTTCGGGCTCTACGAGGAGCGCTTGGCTTCGGGGGCACCGGCGCCCCCGCCCCAGGAGGCCTATGTCATTGGTCCGGTGTTCGTCGCGGGCGGCGTCTGGGCCCTGGCGCTGCTGGGTGCGCTGGCGGGGCTGCTGGCCTTCGGGCAGTGGTTTCTGTTGCCCATGGTGGCCCTGCACGGAGCGCATCCCGGCATGGCCATGTGGATGAGCGTCCGCGCCTACGCCGGCAACCCCGTGCCTTTAACTGGCATGCTCGGGCTGTTGCTCGGCGCGGTGGGCGTGGCGGTGCTCACCGCCGGCTGGCTGGGGATCCTGCTGCTGCCGCTGTTCGGGGCCGTCCTCTACACTTCGTACCGCGACGTCTTTCTATCCCGTTCCCACAACCATCCGCCAGGCGTGCCGGTGCTCACCGAGGCCGAACTCCTCGATCAGGGCGACGACGGCGACTGACTACCGGCGGCCCGTCCAGGGCCGTGACGGTGCGCGCCCTGCGGTCACTCGTTGACCGCCGTGCGCTGCGAGTCCTCGTGGAGTCGGGCGCGGTGCAGGCAGCCGATCATGTCGCCGATCGCTGCGGCGGCATCGGCCCAGACGGCGTCGCCGTCGGCGTTCGCCATCTCCAGGTAGCGTTCCCGTTCGGCGTCCAGGATGGCTTCGAGCCGGTCGGCCGGGAACGGGCGGACGTGCTCAGGGTCGGCCGAGTCCGGGCGACCGGGCAGCAGGGCGTAGAACCAGCCCGTCTGCTCGCCGTTGTCACGGTGTGGGGGGACCAGGCCGTGGGCGATGAATCCGCCCGCGACGGTGGTGGCCTGGCCGTTGCGTTCCGCGTATTGCGGGCTGACCAGTGCGGTAAACATGGCCGTATGACTCCCGGGCGTGATCACGCCCTGTATGGCTAAGCAAAGGAAAGCTTATGCTGTCCTGCAACAAATTTTACTACCAGTTACCTGACATGTGAACCGTTCATCATGTGTGTCAAGGACGGTACATGCGCCGTGGCCGTCACCACGGCACAATGGGGTGATGATCTGGGTCCTTGTAATGCTCCTGCTGCTTGGCGCGCTCTACGGCCCCGGCCTGTGGGTTCAGCGCGTCATGCGGCGGTACGCCGAGCCTGCCGATCGTTACGCAGTCAGCGGGGGTGGGCTGGCCCGCGAGCTGCTCGACGGCTGTGGTCTGAGTCGCGTCCGGGTCGAGCGCACCCAGCAGGGTGACCACTACGATCCCGCCGCCGCCGCGGTGCGGCTCTCGCCGGAGCACTACGACCGCCGCTCGCTGGCGGCGCTCACGGTTGCTGCCCATGAGGTTGGGCATGCACTCCAGCACGCTTCCGGCTACGCGCCCTTCGTCTGGCGCCAGCGGCTGGTCCGTGCCACCGGCCGGGCACAGCAGCTCGGTGCGATCCTGCTGCTTGCTGCCCCGGTGGTTGCCGGTGTGCTGCGGGTGCCCGGGGTGGCCCTGCTGTTCGCGGTCGGTGGCCTGCTCAGCCTGGGATCGGGGGTCGTGGTGCACCTGGTCACCCTGCCCACCGAAGTCGATGCCAGCTTCCGCCGTGCCCTGCCGTTGTTGCATCGCAGTGGCTATCTCTATCCGGACGTCGATCCACCCCACGCGCGCCGGATCCTCAGTGCCGCTGCGCTGACCTACGTGGCGCAGTCGCTGGCGTCACTGCTCAATTTCTGGACCTGGCTGCGGGTGCTGCGGCCAGGCCCGTGACGCCTGCGCGCCCGGGTGCCGGATGCACCGTTGGGGGTGCGGGGCCGGCTGGCTGTTCAAGGGCGTGGGGCGCGGGCCGATAGCCTGCGTAGCGAGGGAGGCGGTTGGATATGGGCATGACGCAACGACACTGGATCTGGGTGGCCAGCGCTGTGCTGGTGGTGGGCTCGCTGGGCAAAGCGCCGGCTCAGGACGAAGCCGGACCGCGGGATGGCGTCCGGCTGCCGGTATTGGGGCCTGATCGAGAGGCCATTGATCTGTTGCGCACGCGGCCCGAAGAGGTCGAGCGTCGCCTGCGCGAGCGCGAACCGCCGGGTCCCGAGCTGGCCGCACGGTCCCCGCTTCCGGTCCCCGAGTTGCCCGTGCCCGAAGAGCCGCAACCCGATGCGGCTGCGGAGGTGGTCGATGTCGACCGGATCCGGGTTTCGGCCGCCGCTGCCGGCGAGGGCGTGGTCCAGGGCGAGGCGGCGTTGCGGAATACCGCGGAGCAGTCCCATCGGCTGGTACGAGTGCTGACCACGGCGGCTGAGGAGGCCATGCTCCATACGGTGGAGCATCGCGGCGGCGTGCGGCAGGTTCAGCGCTTGGACGGCCTGCTGTTGCCCCCGGAAGAAGAGGTCGAACTGCGCCCCGGAGGGCCGCGGCTGCTGTTGGTCGATCTGCGCCGCCCGCTTGCCGAGGGGGAAGCCATCACCCTCGATTTCTACTTCGGGGACGGTAGCCGCAAGCGGGTGGAGGCCCCCGTGCGGCGTCCGATGCCCTGAGCGGCCCAAGCTAGGGGTGGCCCAAGGTGCTGCCCGCCGGCGGAATGTAAACGGCCGGGCTAGGGGGCGGCGACCCGGAAGAAGCGGCGCGCCACCTGGCTCGAGGTCTCCGCCAGTTCGGCGACGTCACGGCCTGCATGGTGGGCCACCGCGCGTCCGATGTGCGGCATGAGGCAGGGCTCGTTGCGCCGGTTCTTGACCGGCAGGCCCACTTGCTCGGGGTTGACGTCGCGGGGCAGCAGGTAAGGGCAGTCCGTCTCGACCATCAGCCGCTCCGGGGGGATGACGCGAACCGCATCGCGCACCGCCTGGCCGCGGCGTTCATCGCAGATCCAGCCGGTGACGCCGATGTGCAGGTCCAGATCCAGATACGCCTGCGCCACCTCGGGGCCCTCGGTGAAGCAGTGGGCTACGCCGTCGACCAGGTGGTCGCGGTAGGCCCGGATGATCTCGCTGAAGCGCTGATGGGCATCACGCTGGTGCAGGAATACCGGCAGCTGCAGCTCCGCGGCCAGTTCCAGGTGGCGCTCGAAGACGCGCTGCTGAACCTCCGGCGGGGAGTGGTTACGGTAGAAATCGAGACCGGTCTCGCCGATGGCGACCACCTCCGGCCGCGCGGCCAGCTCGCGCAGGACCGATTCGGAGTCGCTGGAGAAGGTCTTCGCCATGTGCGGGTGGAAACCAGCCGTAGCGAAAAGTCGCCCCGGATGATCCGCCGCGAGGGCCTGGGCCTTGATCGACTCGCCCTCGTCGGTGCCGGTCACAAAGAGCTGGCTGACTCCAGCGGCGTCGGCCCGCTCGAGGACCTGGTGGAGATCCTTGCGAAAGGTGTGGTGCGTCAGGTTGGCGCCGATGTCGATCCATTCCATAGCCGCGCAATTGTACGGTCGGGTGGCCGCCGAGGCCACCCCGGCATGCGCGCAAAGCGCCGGCCAGGAGTGCTAAGGTGCTGCGGACGACCACCGCGGCTCCGCCGGAGCCGGTGCACCGGGAGAGGATCCAGGCAGAAAAATGGCAACGACGCTGGCCTTCGATGTCTACGGCACCCTGATCGATACCCACGGCGTGACCGAGGCGCTGCGCCCGCATCTCGGGGATCGGGCGCTGGCCTTCGCACGCGGCTGGCGGGAGCGTCAGTTGGAGTACGCCTATCGGCGCACGGTCATGGGCCAGTATGCGGATTTCTCGGTGTGCATCGCGGACGCCCTGGACCATACGGCACGCTCGTTCGGTCTGAGCCTGAGTAGCGGTGAGCGTGATGTCCTGCTCGGCAGCTATCAGCGCTTGCCGGCCTACCAGGAGGCCGAGCTGGCTCTGCGCGAACTCCACGAGGCCGGCTACACCGGCTACGCCTTTTCCAACGGGAGCCGTGAGACGGTCAGCAAACTGCTCGGGGACAACGCCCTGCGCACCTACATCGAAGATATCGTCAGCGTCGAGGTCGTGGAGGCGTTCAAGCCCAGCCCCCGGGCCTACGACGCGTTCCTCGCCGAGGCGGGCAGCCGGGCCGAAGAGACCTGGCTGGTCTCGGGCAATCCGTTCGACGTCATCGGAGCCCGTGCCAGTGGCTGGAACGCGATCTGGGTGCGGCGTCTGCCTGGGGCGGTTTTCGATCCCTGGGGCCCGGAACCGAATGCAACCGTGGCATCGCTATGCGACATCCGGCGTGTTCTGCCGCCGGCCTGACCCCCGGCCGCTTGCCCGGCGCTACCGGCTGACGGAGAATCAGGGGCCATGGCAAAGTTGCTGCTCAACCTGCGTGGTGTGCCCGAGGATGAGGCCGATGAGGTGCGCGGTCTGCTCGAGCAGTACCATCTGGACTACTACGAGACCCCGCCCAACCGCTGGGGCATCACCCAGGGAGGCATCTGGCTGCGCGATGCCGAGCAGTACCCGCAGGCCAAGCGTCTGCTCGACGAGTACCAGCGGCGCCGTTTCGAGCGGGTGCGTGGCGAGCACGAGGCGATGCGCCGGCGAGGGGAGCTGGAGACCGTTACACAGCGCATCCTGCGCGAGCCGCTGCGCTTTCTGATCTATTTCCTGCTCATGGCGGTGATCCTCGCCTTCATGACGATCCCCTTCCTACATCTGGCGTTGAGTGGGTGACCATGCGAACAGCCCCCAGAAATCTATTCGTTGCGGCTGCCCTGACGCTCTCGGCCGTCACCACGGCCGGAGCCGGCGAACAGGCGGTCGATTCTCCGGAGACGCTGGCGGAGCACCTGGCGGTCATGAACGCGCTCACCGTCAAGGGGCGCACCATGCGCGACAGCGAGATGGGCCACCCGGCGTATGACGATACGCTCAGCGGCAGCCTCATGGGCGCCGTTGGCGAACGCTGGCTGGCCCTGCTCGAGGCGCTGGACGCCTCCTATCGTGAAGGTGCGGAAGAAGGGCTGCGGGGCGCCGAGCCGCGGCATTACGCTGATGCCACTTACCTTTACCACATGCACCACAGCGCCGGTCGTTTCGAAGAGCACGGACTGTTCGACCCGATCACCCACGCTCCGTCAGCGCTCCTGGTCGATAACGGACGCTTCGTTATGGAGTCGCTCCAGGAGGGCGGGCGGTTCCACACCGATGCCGGGCAAGGGACATGGACCCCGCAGAGCATGGCCTACGGTCTGGACGCCTTCCACGGGGTGGCCTACGCCTGGGTGCGCTGGAAGAAGCCCGGCGGAGCGGACGACATGGGGCTGCTCAGCGCCGAGCAGATGCGGGAGTGGTTCGGGCATGAGGTTCCCGAGGCGCTGATGGTGGCCCGTGACGCCGCGCAGGTCCTCGACGAGGCCTGGGATACCGGAGCGGGTACCTACGATCTGGGCGACGGGCCGGTTTGGGAGCTCGATGCCCTGGGGTCGTTGATCCGGGGCCATAAAGGACTCTACGAGCTACTGTACGTCTTCGGGGATGAAGAGGATCAGCGGCAGGCCGAGCGCTTGTTCGAACGCGCCGCGCGCCTGGTTGAGGCCGTGCTGGGCGAGGACGGGGTGGCCGAGCCCTGGGGGCTGCCGGCGCGGGTGCGCTTCGAGGATGGTCACGCGCTGGCGGACAGCGACCGTGTCGACGTCCAGGCGCAGTGGCGCTGGGTGCACCATCTTACCGGGGGGTTCGCGCTACTGCGCGAGAACGAGGGCACCAGCCGCTTCCTCGAGCGCCGGCGCCCCGGGTTGAGCGAGGAGATCGGTGCGGCCATTGACCGGCTCATTGAGGGCGCGCTGGTCCATCAGCTGATTGACGGTCGCGTCGTCGCCAGCCTCGATTACACCAGTGGCGAGGTGCGTGATCGTGACGCATCCGTGGAAACGCGTGCGGCTCTGGTCATGGGTCTGGGGAACGGCTACGCTGCCGGGGAGAGCTTTCCTGGGCCCGGGGACTGGGAAGAAGCGGATGCGCAGGCCGAAGAGCGGACCCGCGCCGTGTACGACGTCATCCTTGGGCATGGGCGGGGGCTCTCTGGTAGCATGACTGAGACACGATGACGCGCGAGAGTACTTAACGATGCAGGTAGCTAGTGAAAAGGTCGTCACTTTCGATTTCACCCTGACCGGGAGTCAGGGCGAGGTGATCGACCAGTCCCAGGGTGGCCATTTCGCCTACCTCCACGGGAGTCAGAACATCATTCCCGGGCTGGAGAAGGCACTGGATGGCAAGGCGCCGGGCGACGAGCTGAACGTCACCCTGGAGCCGGCCGAGGCCTACGGCGAGCGTGACGAGCGACTGATGCAGAGTGTCCCGAAGGAGGCGTTCCCCGAGGGGGCCGAGATCAACGTCGGCGAGCGTTTCCAGGCTCAGGGGCCGGACGGCAGCCCCATCCCGATTACCGTGGCCGAGGTCGGTGAGCAGGAAGTCACCGTGGATGCGAACCACCCGCTGGCCGGTGAGACCCTGAACTTCGACGTCAAGATCGTCGATGTTCGGGATGCCACCGATCAGGAGCTGGAGCACGGGCATCCGCATAACGACGCCGCGTAACCGCACCGGACCGGACAAGGCCGGTACGTAAAAAGGGCCGGTCCCGCTGCGCGGGGCCGGCCCTTTTTAATTGCGGACGGTGGCTGTGCCGGCTCAGACCCGGAACCGTCCGACCTGGTCGCGCAGGTCCTCGGCCAGCTGGGAAAGGCGCTGTGAGACCTGACCGGTATCCTGCACGGAACTGCGCGTTTGCTCGGCGGTATCGCTGATCAGCGTCAGGTTGCGGTTGACCTCTTCGGCAACCTGGGATTGCTGTTCCACCGCGCTGGCGACCTGGCTCGTCATGTCCTCGATCCGGGCAACCACCCGGGTGATCTCCTCGAGGGTACTGCCGGCAGCGGAGGCCTCCTCAACAGTGTTTTCGGCCTGCTCGCGGTTGCGCTCCATGGCCTGCACCGCTTCCTGGGTGCCGTTCTGGATGCCCTCGACCATCTCTTGGATGTCTCCGATGGAGTCTTGGGTCTTCTGCGCCAGCTTGCGTACCTCCTCGGCGACCACGGTGAAGCCGCGTCCGCTCTCGCCGGCACGTGCCGCCTCGATGGCCGCGTTGAGGGCGAGCAGGTTAGTCTGATCGGCGATGCCGCGGATGACCTCCAGGACTTGGCCGATGCGGGCGCTCTGCTCGTCGAGGGCGCGGATGGCATCGGCGGATTCACGGACATTGCCCGCCAGCCCATGAATGGCCTCGATGGTGCGGCCGGCCCCTTCCTGACCGTGTCGTGACTGCTGGCTCGCATCCCCTGCCGCGGTGGCCGTGTCTTGGGTGTTGCGGGCGATCTCGTTGATCGAGGCACTCATCTGGTTCATCGCCGTGGCTACCTCGGAGGTGCGCTCCTGCTGGTTCTGCACCCCTTGCTGGTCCTCGTCGGCGCTGCGCTGGAGCTGCTCCGTGGCCGAGGCCATCTGTGCGGCAGAGTCCTGAACGACGCGGACCATCTCCTGGATCTTGTCGACGAAGCGGTTGTAAGCGGCACCCAGCTCGGCGATCTCGTCGCGGCCATGGGCGTCGAGCCGCCGGGTGAGGTCGCCGTCGCCGGCCGCGATGTCCTCGAGGCCATTCACGGCGGCGCGCAGGCGGGCGGTGAGGTGGCGTGAAACCGCCGCGGCCAGGCCGATGGCGACGAGCAGGGTCACCGCCAGACTGCCCGCCGTGACCCGTGCGGCCTGTGCCTGCTGTGCCTCGGCCTGCTCGATGTGCCGGTCGCGCTCGGCCTCGAGGATATCGCGCAACTCGCCGAGCTGGTTCTGGAAGTTCTCGCGCACGGATCGGGCCTGTCCGTGGTAGAAGGCCTCGGCCTCATCAAAGCGGCCCGCCTCCTGCAGCTCGACGATCCGCTCACCGGCCTCGTGGAGCGCGATGTGCGGTTCCTCCAGGGCATCGACGGCCTGGCGCAGCTCTTCGCTGGCCGACTTGTAATGCTCCGAATCCTGATAGTCGTAGAACCACTGGCCGAAGGCGCAGGAGGTGAAATCGAGCTCCCCAGAGAAGGTCTCTTCGAGCAGGAGGCTGTCCGCCATGTCGTTGGTCCAACCCAGGTGGTCGACCTCGCGTTCAACGAGCATGGCTGACTGCTCCATGTACGCCATGGCTGCTCGGTTCTCGGTGGCTGTGTTCTGCAGGGCCGAGTGGGCAAGCAGGCCACTGACGGCCATGAGGATCACGATCAGGCCGAAGGAAAAACCGAGTTTGTAGCGCACGGGCCAGCTAGCGAGCATTGGATAGATCCTCTCCTTGCCGTGGGTGCCTCCTGCGCGAGCAGCGGCCGCCGGGCACATTACCACGCGAGCCGGAGCCGATCAGGGAGGTCCCGGATCATGCGCCAATGTGCCACGTTGTGATGCCGAGCGCCGCCAGTTTCCCCCTGCCGCGAGGGGTTGCGGGAGGGCGCTCGAATCTGGCGTAGTACAGGCGTCCGTAACGCCTCAGGGAAGAGGCGCGGGTTGGGTTGGTCGATGACGGCCTCCCAAGAAACCTCAGGGACGAGGGTAGAACCATGGATTCTAAGCGCAGGGATTCGGCCCGGGGGCGGGCCCCCGGGCGCACGGACGGTTGGTCCGCCGTGCCCACATCGTTCCCGCTGATACCTCCTGAAACCACGCGCGCCCTGTATCTAGGGGCCCTGCTGATCACGCTCGTCGGCCTCATCGCCGGGTGCGCACCCCGGGTCGAGCTCGACATGACTGCCGGGCCCCGGCTCAATCCCGGGCCTGGGGGGGAGCCGCTCCCGGTACTTCTGCGGGTCTATCAGCTCGATGACCGGACTGCTTTCGAGGAGGCCGAGCGGCCGGCGCTGGCCCGGGACGACGCGGCCGTGCTGGATGGCTGGCTACAGCGGCGCGAGCTGATCCTGCAGCCCGGTCAGCGCCAGGAAGTGCAGCTGGAGATGGATGACGAAGCCAGTTACCTGGCGCTGGCTGTCTTCTTCCTGGACGTTGAGGCCGAGCGCTGGCGCCTGCTGGAGCCGCTCCCGGACTCCTTCCTCGGGCTGCGTCCCGGTCAGCGGCTCACGCTCGCGCTGGACGGCGGTGCGCTCTGGGTGGGGCGCGACGCCGAGCGCAAACGGGCCGCCTGGCCGCGAGACGAGGCCACCGGGCAGCGGCGGTCGGCGGGGCGCTGAGATGGACACCACGGCACTGCTGCAAAGGCCGGTTTGGGCCGAGGGCGTGTTGCTGGGGCAGCAGCACTTTCAGTGCTGGGACCGCTATCTCGAAGCGGCCCAGGCATTCCGGCTGAGTGTCGCTACCCCCCACGCCTTCGGGTTGCTCAGCCTCGCGATTGAAGGCGGGCCCCTGGAACAGGGGGTCTTCCGGCTCCAGGCGTGCCAGGCCCTGCTGCCCGACAGGCGGTTGGTCGCCCACGGCCACGCTGATCCCCTTGAGCTGGATCTCGGCGGGTTGCCGGCGCAGGGAGGCGTCATCTATCTGACCTTGCCGCGGAATGATCGTGTCCGTGATCTGCCCGGTTACCGGGAAACCGGCGGCGGCGCCGCTTGGCGCCCCCGCTTTGCGGAGCTTGTCGATCACCATGACGAGCAGCGTGAACGGGAGGTCATGCTGGCTTCGCCGGAGTTGGCGCTGGGTGTGCAGCCGCCTTCCGGCGCCCGGGTGGGAGTGGCGGTGGCGCGGGTGGTCCCGGGTGAGTCCGCCGGCTTCCGGCTCGACCCGGACTTCCTGCCGGTGGCGTGCCGGCTGGACGCTGCAGACGGTTGGCAGGCGCTGCTCGGCCGCGTGACGGCCCGGGTGGAGAATCGCTGTGCCCGCCTGCGTGAGGAGCAGGGGGCGGCCGGCCGTGTCGGTGCGTTCGAGCCGGGAGAGGTGGCGCGACTGCTGCTGCGTCAGAGCCTTGAGCCGGCCGCCGGCGCCCTGCGCTCGCTCCGGGCCAATCCCGGCAGCCACCCCTGGCAGCTCTACGACACCCTGGCGCGTCTCATCGCCGCGCTCTGCGCGCTGGTCGAAGCTGCGTCGCCCGCGGAGATGGTACCGGTCTACGATCACCAGCGCCCGGAGGCGGTTTTTGCCGAACTGGAATCGGCGCTTGGGCACCTGCTGGATCAGGCCATGCCCCGTCAGACTCGGGGGATTCGTCTGGTGCGCGAGTCCGAGGCCGTGCTGGTTGCCGAAGGGGGTGAGGATCCCCTGGCCGAGGGGTGGACGTTCTTTCTCGCTGCGCGTCGGGATGCCGCGCCCGATGCCGGCTGGATCGAACGGCTCCCGGCGGATCTTCGCATCGGGACACGGGAGGCACTCGAGCGCCTGGTGGCCGCCGGGGCGGCGGGAGTCCGCCTGAGTCATTGCCCCAGGCCGCCCGGGCAGCTGCCGGTCAAGAGCGGTTACGAGTACTTCCGTCTGGAGCCGGCCGGCAACCATTGGGATCAGGTCCGGCGCGAGCAGACGCTGGCCGTCTATCGGCCGTCGGAGCTTGCCGATCTGCAGCTGGAGATGGTGGCCCTGTGCGAGGAGGTCTCCCCATGAGCGCCGCACCCGAAGAAGCGCGCCGGGGGGATCCGTCGCCGCTGGTCAATATCGCCGAACCGCTGCTGCTCGAGGCGGTGGCTCTGCGCCAGGGGTGGGGCGGAGTGGCCGGCGATGCAGGGATGCTGCGCGAGCGGGCCCGCCAGACACTTCGGCGCCTGCGTGAGCGGGGCCAGGCCGATGGGCTGGGCGGGGCCGCCCTGGCGGATGCTGAACTGGCGGTTACAGCATTTGTCGACGAGGCGGTGATCGCCTCGGCGCACCCGGAACGGGCGGCCTGGCTGGCGCAGCCGTTGCAAGCCGAGCGCCTCGGCGAGCGTTCCGCGGGCACCCAGTTCTTCGAGCGGCTGCAGGGGCCGCGGGAGCAGGCGCCACCGGATGCGGTGCTCGAACTCTACCTGGCCTGCTTGTGGCTTGGTTTCCAGGGTGTGCATGCGCTCGAGGAGCAGGCGCTGCTTGACGAATATCGACGGCGCCTGGGGGAGTGGCTGGGTGAAGGCCGAGCTGCTGGGGCTCTCCGCTCCCCTGTGCCACCTGATCGGGATGGAGAGGGGCACCGCGTAGGCTGGTTCTGGTCGGTAGTGGCCGCTCTGGCTCTACTGCTGCTGGCTTACCTCCACGCCGGGATGCAGATCGAGCGGGCCGTCGGTACCGCCATGGAGGAGATCGAGGCCGCCCGCGAAGTCGTTCCGGAGGCTGCACCATGAGTGAGCCAGTGACGGTGGATGGGGCTGCCAGCGGGGCGCGGAGGCTGTCGCCCCTCCTACGCCGGCCGCTGGTGTGGTGGGCTTCGGTGGCGGTGCTGCTCGCTGCGGGGGCCGTCTGGTTCGGCCTGCCGCGGGTCGGCGTTGAAGGCGTGACGCTGCGATTGGCGGGTGTGCTGGCGTTGCTCGGGCTGGTCGGCGCCCTGCTCGGGGCGGTGGTGCTTGTTCGCGGCCGGAAGCGGGAACGACAGGTGCCGGGAGACGAAGCCCTGGCTTTGGCTGCGGCGATGGACCGGCCCCTGAGCCTGCTTGACCGTCCGACCGGAACAGTGTTCTTGGGGACCGCCGGTCGGTATCGCGTTCCCTGGTACCTGCTCATGGGAGCCGGCGAATCGGGAAAGAGCACTCTGATCCGCAGCAGCGGCCTGCATTTTCCCTACGACGACGATGAATGGCTGTGCGCCCGTGGCGAGGGAGGGACCGGGTGCTGGGACTGGTGGCTCACGGATTGCGCGCTCTTTCTCGATACGGCCGGGCGCTACACGACGGAGCCGCCCGAGCAGACAGGCTGGCACGATCTCCTGCGCCTGCTGCGCCGCGCTCGGCGGCGTCGCCCGGTGGACGGGGTGCTGGTCACGCTCTCCGCCGATGAGTTGAGTGCCCTGGATGCATCGGGCCTGAGGCGCCGTGCCCGGGTGCTTCGAGAGCGCCTCGCCGAACTCGAGCTCCGTCTGGGGGTCCGGCCACCGGTGCTCCTGATCGTGACCGGGCTGGATCGCCTCTCCGGCTACGAGGCCTTTGTGACAGCTGCCGGGGGCGGGGCGTGGTCCGGGCCCTGGGGGGTTGCAGCGGCGGACGCCGAGAGCGACCCGGGTCGGGCGGCGGAGCGGTTGCAGGCTCAGGCCGAGGGGGCCCGTCGGGCGGTGATGGCCACCTCCGCCGGGGAGCGGGATGCGACCGGGGTGTTCGCTTTCGCCGCCGAAATGCGCGCAATCACCGGACCGCTGGCCGATCTCCTGCGCCTGCTGCAGCGCCGTGACCCTTACCGTCGCCCGCCCGCTGTGGAGGCGGTGTATCTCACCGGCAACGCGCCCGGGCAGCCGAGCTTGTCCCCGGGGCTATTCACCGAGGGCGTCGTGCCGCTGGCGAAGCGGCTGCGCCCGACACCTTCGCGACGATTTCGCAGACGTCTTGTGCAGGCGGCGCTGTTTACCTGTGTTCTCGGGGGCGTTGCGCTGTTGGCCTACGGCACCGCTGAGCGGTATCACGACCGTCTCGCCCAGAGTGCCGCGGTCGCGGAGGGCGCGGCTGCCGTGGCCGAGGCGATGGCGGCCGGAGACCGACACCCTGGTGCGGCATTGGAGGCGGTCAACCGGCTTCAGGCGCTTGAGGACAAAATCCGGGGGGAGTCCGGGGCGGAGCGCGAGGTGGTCCTGGCGCTGGATCCCGGTCGCAGCAGCATCGCCGAATTGCAGGCGCGCTTGCAGACGCTGCTGATCGATGTGGCGGGAGAGCAGCTGCTGCCGGAGGCCTTGCAGGTACTACAGCTGGAACTCGAGGGCTTCGTCGACGAGTGGCCGGCCCTGGAACCGTCGGAGCGTGCGGCGCGCCGTGATGCGTATCGCGAGGCGCTGGCGGTCTGGCTACGGCTATCCGGCGAGCAGGTGCCCATCGGGGACGACCGGGCTGCCTGGCTCCTGGCGCGCCTGGTCGCCGCTGAGCAGGGGCTCGCGACGCCAGGGGTGGACGGACCGCTGGCTCGGGGACTCAAACGGGCGCTGGCCGATCGGTCGCAGCGGGTCGCTGCCCGTGGCCGCGTCGATACAGCGGCGCAGCGCCGCCTGGTGGAACAGGCGCGGGAGCAGCTGCGTACCCCGCCGCGGCCGGAGGCGATCAAAAGGCGCCTGCTTGCAGAGGCGGCCATTGATCTGCCGCCTCTGACCCTGGAGGCGATGGCCCCCGGAGGTGCCTCGGCTGTCTGGGTGGCTCAACGGCCGGTTGCAGGCGTCTTCCGGGGCGAGGCATGGGGAAACCGGCTGCAACCGGCGCTGGAAGAGCATCTGGATGCGCTGCGGCGGCCGGATCCCGTTCTGGCCCGCGGTGAGGCGGAGGCGCTCCGACCGGCACAGGCGCGTGCCCTGGCAAAGGCCGTCGAGGCCCGCTACCTGCGCGCCTTCGTGGATTACTGGCTGGAATGGTTCGAGGCGTTGGAGTGGCGCTCGGCGGAGGGCGTGCGGGAGCAGGTCGTGCAGCTGGAGAAGGCGGTCGAGGGCGGGGCGCTGGCGGCTCTGCTCGAGGGTGTTCATGGCCAGTTGACTGCGCACGCGGACGCGGATCCGGTGGCGACGCTGGGTCAACAATTGGGGCGTTCGCTCGGCCGCTATCGACACGATCCGAGGGGCCGGGAACTGCTGACGCTGGTGGCACCCGACGACGACGGAGAGGTTCCGCCGCTGGCCGAGGTCGGGGTGGCGCTCGGCGCAGCGGCCGATCAGCTCGAGGCACTGGCCTCCGCGGCGGATCCCGGGGAGGAGGCGCTGAAGCGGGCCGCCCTGGCCCTGAGAGGGGACGAGGAGCGCTGTTCGCTGCGTGCCGCGGAGGGCGCCTTCCGCCAGGCCGTACAGGCCGCTTCGGGGCCCGTGCAGCGAGCGCTGGAGCCGCTGCTGCTTGGAGGTATCGACGCCGCTTGGTTGCAGGTGCGGGCGGAGGCCGCCGCGGAGCTTGAGGAGCGTTGGCAGGTCGAGGTGCTCGACGTCTACCGCGACCGCCTTGCCGGCCGGTTCCCGCTGGAGGCCGACGGCGCCGATGCAGCCCCGGGCGACTTCGAGGCCTTCTTCGCGCCGGAGCGGGGCACCCTCTGGGTATTCAAAACTGAGGAAATGGCGCCGTTCCTGCGCGGTGCCGATGGTCAGGGCGGTGAGCGGCGTTGGCGGGGTGCCGGGCTGGGCATCGCGGCCGAGGTGACGAAGGCCCTCGACGCTGCCGCCCGGATCCGGGACGGGCTCTTTGATGAATCCGGTCAGGCGCAGCTGCGCTATCGCGTGTCGCCGGTTGCCAACGCTGACCTGACCGACATGCGCTGGGAGTCGGAAGGCGAGACGCTGCGCTATCGCAACGGCCCCCCGGTTTCGGTGGACCTGAGTTGGTCGCCGTCCTCGCCAGAGCCCGGGCGTATTGCCGCTGTCTCGGCACACGATGGTGCGATGCGCGATGTTGAGGCTGACGGCCCCTGGGCCCTGTTCCGCTTGCTGAGCCGCGCCGATGAGCGCGAGCGGCTCCGCTCCAATGCCGTTCGGGCGCGCTGGGCCCTGCACGACGGACGGGAGGTTTCGCATCAGGCGGTGGAGTTCGTGCTGCGGACCGAGCGCAGCACGCCGTTGCTCCATTGGGGTGATCTGACCCGCTTTCGGCTGCCTGCCCGGTTGATCGAGAGGGAGGGGGCGTGAGCGACGAGTGGCAGACCGAAGCGCCCGAACATGCACTGGGACTGCCGGGGCGCGTCCTCGCGGCTTTGCCCGGGGCGGAGGCGTGCGGACAGGATCCCCGCCACGGTGAGCGGTTCGGGCGTCTGCGCGAGGCGGTTGAGCGCCCGGGCGGGGTGGAGTTCTCCGCGGTAGCCGAGGAAGCCGTGGCTCTGCTCGAGCACGAGGCTAAGGATCTGCGCGTGCTCGGTTATCTGTGTCTGGCTGAGCTCCAGGCGCGCGGGGTTCCAGGGTTCCGCGCCGCGCTGGCGGCACTCCACGGTTGCCTGGTCGCATTTGGTGAGCGGCTCCACCCGCAGCGGGACAGTGGCCGGCGGGCGGCGATCGAGTGGCTCTGCGGGGGACGCATGCTGGCGCTGCTTGACCGGGCTGACGGGCGCGAGGATACGGATCAGCTCCGGGGGTTGGAGGTCGAGCTCGCGCGGCTTGGGGCTGAACTCGAGCGATGGTGGGCCGATCCGCCGGCCTTGCGGCCGCTGCGCGACTGGGTGGAGGCGCAAAAAAACGTCGTCGCGGTGTCCGCCGAGCGGGCTGCGCCGGAGGCACGGGAGCAAGCAGGTGATGACCGTGTGGTGCGCGGTCCAAGTAGTGGACAGGAGCTGGCCAGGCAGTTGCGGGAGGCCGTGGAGTACTTGCGCGGCGAGGGCGAGTGGTTGGCGATGGCCGCCCTGGCTCGGGCCTGGCGTTGGGGGCGGCTTGCGCCGCTGGGGGCCGCCGAGGGGCGTCTACGTATCGAACCGCCCCGCCAGCCGGCGCTGACGGCGATGCGCACCCACTTCGCCGAGGGATCCTGGGAAGCGGCGTTCCTGGCTGCCGAATCAGTCTTCCTGGAGCCGGGCGGACACCTGCAAATGGAGATTCAGGCCGTCGCCGAGCGCTCGGCAACGGCGCTCGGGCGTGACGACATCGCCGGGTATATCCGGGCGGCCGCCGCGGAGTTGCTCCGGCGCCAGCCGGATCTGCCCGAAATGCGCTTCAGCGATGATAGCCCGCTGGTGCCTCCTGAGCAGATCGCCTGGGTTAATGAGCGCCTTGAGCCGGCGGAGGGGCCGGGTCGCCGCGAGGCCGATTACGCGCCCGTGGAGCTCGAGGAAGTGCTCGCGCTGACGCGCCGTGAAGGGCTCACGGCGGGGCTGCGCCGGATCGACGCCAGCCCGTCTCGCACCGGACGTGAACGTTGTGCGCGGGAGGTGATCCGGGCCCGTCTCTGCCTAGATGCCGGTTACCCCGGCCTGGCCCGAGCACGGCTCGAAGCGCTGGAGGCCGAAATCGAACACCGCGGGCTGGAGGAGTGGGATCCGGATTCGGCGCTGGCCGTTTGGCGGGTGCTGGCGCTGGTCCTGCGGGCGAGTGAGCGCGACGGTCAACTGGAGTCCGAGCAGGCGCGGCGACGTCTGCTCGACCTGCGCCAGCGAGTGGCGCGTATCGACCTGGAGGCGGCGATCGCCTTCCCCTGACCGGAGCGTGACAGCTCCGGTGGAGTCCATCGATGCCAAGGAGCAGGCCATGGAGAGCTTTCAACAGGAAGTGCCGAAGTCGCGGGTGAACATCACCCTCGATGTGGAGACCGGGGATGCCCGCAAGACGCTGGAGCTACCCCTGAAGATGCTGGTCCTGGGCGACTTCAGCAACGGTCAGGCCAGTGGCCGGCTGGCTGAGCGTGAGCGGGTCCCCATCGACCGGGGCAATCTTGACGCCGTACTCGGTGATCTCCATCCGTCGCTGCAGGTGACCGTGCCCAACACCTTCCGTGCGGATGGCTCGCAGATCCGGGTGTCGCTGAGCTTCGACGGTTTTGATGCCTTCACGCCCGAGGCCGTGGCGCGCCAGATCCCCCAGGTGAACAACCTGCTGGCGATGCGCAACCTGCTCAAGGATCTCAAGTCCAACGTCCTTGACAACGCCCGTTTTCGCCGTGAACTCGAGCGTATCGTGCAGAACCAGCAGGAGCTCGAGGGGGTGATGGGCGAGCTCCAGCAGATTGCTCCCCTACAGACCGGCGAGGGCGGCGATCATGGCCCATCGGGGGCGGCGACGGACACCGATGGGGAAGGGCAGGAGTGAGCCATGACGGAGCAGACCGAGAACAGCGCCGAAGCCGCCCCCGAGGCGAGCTACGCCCGCCTGTGCCAGCTTGCCGAGGTCGAGCCGGTCTCCGGGGCCCTTGAGATCGCGACCTTTCAGGACTCCGCGGTCATGGCCGACATCCCCTCGGAAAGCCGTTTGACCGCGGCGTTGCAGGTCTTTCTCGATTTGGCCAGTCAGGATGCCGAGCTGGTCGAGCGTATCGACAAGGCACTGCTCGACGAATATATCGCCCGCATCGATGCCGCGGTGAGCGAGCAGCTCGACGCCGTCCTTCACCACCCGGAATTCCAGCGCGTCGAAGCGGCCTGGCGCAGCCTGCGCTTCCTGGTCGAGCGCAGTGACCCGAGGGCGAACATCAAGCTGGAACTGCTCGACGTCTCCAAGGAGGAGCTGGCCGGGGAGCTCGAGGATGTTACGGACATCACCCAGTCGGGCCTGTATCAGCACGTCTATGTTCAGGAGTACGACACCCCGGGTGGTGAACCGCTGGCCGCCATGGTCTCCAATTACGAGTTCGACTGCTCAGCGGCGGATATCAATCTGCTCACGGAGGTGTCGCGGATCGCGGCAGCGGCCCATTGCCCCTTCCTGGGAGCCGTTGGCCGGGACTTTTTCGGCAAGGCCTCCCTCGACGAGGTGGTGCGAATTCCGGACATCGCCAGCTACCTGGACAAGGCCGAATACGCTCGCTGGCGAGGCTTCCGGGACACCGAAGATGCCCGTTACGTCGGTCTAACCTTGCCCCGGTTCCTGCTGCGCCTGCCCTATGGGCCAGACAACCCCACTCGCGCCTTCGGCTATCGGGAAAACGTCACCGGGCCGGACCACGACCGCTACCTCTGGGGCAATGCCGCTTTCGCCTTCGCCGCCAACATGGCGCGTTCATTCAAGGCCCACGGCTGGACGGTCAACATCCGCGGACCGGAGTCGGGTGGCAAGCTGGAGCAGCTGCCGATTCACGTCTTCGATCTCGGGCGCGGGGCACAGACCAAGACCCCCACTGAGGTGCTGATCTCCGAGAACCGCGAGCTCGAGCTGGCCGAGGCCGGCTTCATACCGTTGAGCTTCTACAAGAACAGCGACTACGCCTGCTTCTTCTCGGCCAACTCGGCGCAGCGCCCGGCCCGTTATAGCAGTCCGGCGGCCACGGCGAACGCCCGGATCAATGCCCGGCTTCCGTATATCTTCCTGGTCTCCCGCCTGGCCCACTACCTGAAGGTCCTCCAGCGGGAGAACATCGGTTCGGCCAAGAGTCGGCAGGATCTGGAGAACGAACTCAACGACTGGCTGCAGGGGCTGGTGACCAAGATGCAGAATCCCGACCCCGATCTGGTGGCCACCCGTCCGCTGCGCGAGGGGGCTGTCGAGGTCGAGGAGGTCCCCGAGAACCCCGGTTTCTACCGGGTCAACATGTCGGTCATGCCGCACTTCCAGATCGAGGGTATCGACCTGAAGCTCTCGCTGGTGTCGCAGCTGCCGACCTAAAACCGCCAAGGCTCAAGGAAGAGGAGGCGAAACCATGGCGATTCCCGCTTACATGTGGCTCAAGGACGATCAGGGCAACGAGATCGAGGGTTCGGTCACCGTCACCGACCGCGAGGGCAGCATCGAGGTACTCGGTTTCGAGCACGAACTGCGCATCCCCACGGACAGCGACACGGGGGCCCTGACCGGCACGCGCAAGCACGAGCCCTTCGTCTTCACCAAGGCCTTCGATGCCGCTTCGCCGTACCTGTACAAGGCGTGCAGCAAGGGGCAGACGCTCGAGGAGTTGGTGCTGAGCTGGTACCAGATCGATGAATCGGGCAACGAACAGGAATACTTCCGGCACACCCTGAACGACGTGAAGATCACCTCGGTCCGCCCGGTGATGCATAACGTCAAGGAGGCCGACAAGGAGCGCTTCCCGCACATGGAGCAGGTGGCGATCCGCTACGGCCGCATTACCTGGGCCTACGTGGACGGAAACATCGAGTTCTCGGACTCCTGGACGGAGGCCCGCTGAAGGGTCGGGAGCGCACGCCGGGGCCGCTGGCCCCGGCCCGGCTCGGGAGGTAGAACGTGACCGAAGGGTTGCTCGATGTGCTTGAGGGTGTCGGCGGGCGCACGGCCCGCCCTGCCCGGGCGGGCCGGCACAACCGCCGCTCGAGTGTTGCCCGGCACATACTCCGGCTGCTTGGGGCGCGCCGCGGTCGCCCGGCGCACCTGGCCGGATACGGTCTGCCGGATCTGTCGTCGCATTACCACGATCTGGACGGTGCCGCTGCGTGCCTGGCCGAGGCTGCCCGCGAGCTGGTTCCACGCTATGAGCCGCGTGTGGCGAGGGTGGCGGTCCGGGCGTGGCCTGCACCGGTGGATGCGGGCTACGTGCTGGGGTTGCGGTTGTATGCGCAGCTTCACTGCGGGGATGGGGTGACGCTGGAGTTGGCGGTGGACGGGAACGCCGCCGTGCATCTGCTGAACGGAGATGAAGATGGATCTGAGGCGTGCGTTTGAGCAGGAGATGCGCCGGCTGAGTGAGGCCGGCGCGGCCTTCGCCCGGGCCTTCCCGACGGAGGCGCGCATGCTCGGTTTGGAAGATCCCAACGATCGTGATCCGTATGTGGAGCGACTCCTCGAGGGAGTCGCCTTTCTGACGGCCGGTGTCCACGCCGAGCTCGCCGCCGGGGTCGAGGATCTCCATCAGCAGCTGCTGCACCTGGCTGCCCCGGAACTGGCCGAGCCCTGGCCCAGCGCCACGGTGCTGGCGTTCTCGGCGGATGATGCGGTGGTCGAGCCCGTAGCGTTGCCGAGAAACACTGAGGTTTGGTCGGCCACCGAGTGTGCCGAAGGGGTGGCGATTCCCTTCGTGACGCTTGCGGCCGGAACCGTCGAACCCATCGAGGTCGAGCGCGCCGAGTGGTTGCCGGGTGACGAGGGCGGCAGCGAGGTGCGCTTGGTGCTTCGATTCTCGAAAGCCGACGCTGGAGCGCCCGAGCCGCCGGCGAACCTGCCTCTGTTCATCGACGCCGAGGCGGGTCTCTGGGAGCGCCTGCGTGCGGCCCTGCTGCACGGCACCCGCCGGGTGCGGATTAGCCGTGGTGACGGGGAGCCGGGGCGGATCATCGGCGGTGGAGAACTGCTGACCCCGTGGCCGGTGGCGGGTGTCCAGGCGGGGGCGGGCGAGCCGATCGTCGCCGCTCTGGACCACTTTCGGTGTTTCTTTCTGGCCCGGCCGCTGCTCGCTTTCATCCAACTGAGGGGGTTGGACGGGGTGGAACTGCCGGCAGGGAGTCAGCGCCTGGAGGTGCGTTGCGAAATGAACTGGCCTGCGCCGGCTGCCGCGGCGGGGGTGCAGCAGCTGCTGCGTGCCAATTGCCTGCCGGCCGTCAACAGTGGGTCCGCCGAAGCCGAAGCGCAGTGGATCGAGGGTGGCCCGGGGCCTTATAGCGTGTGCAGTGACGCCGATGGCCCTGGCTGCCGCATCGTCCACCAGGTGCTCGACTTGCGTTTGCGGGAGGCGAGCAGTGGACGAGTTCATGTGTATCAACCGCCCTGGCAATCCGGGCTGGACCCGGAGCCGACTGGGATGTTCCGGGTCCAGCGTCGCCAGCAGGGGGGCGGCGAGGATGTGGCCGTGCGCCTGGACGCCCCGGCGGGTCCGGGTACGCTCGGGGCCCGGGTGCGGTATTCGCACGGCGATCTGCCGCGGCGCTGCCTCGGCCGGGGCGACGTCAAGCAGCCGGGGACGGGGGTGCCTGACGGGGTGGCGGTGACCAACCTGCGGCGGCCGAGTCGTTTCCAGTGGGCCGCTCTGGAGGTCGGCCGGTTCCAGGCGTTGTCCCGTCTGATTCGGGGCGATGCGGAACGATGGGCGACCCGGGAGGGCATTTTGGAACTGGTCGCTGCTCTGGCGGATGCGCCGAACAGCGCGGCGGCCGAGGCCTGTCGGGCCGCGTTGCGCGATGTGACCTGCCGCCCGACGGTTCGGGTTCGGCAGGGCGTGGTAGAGACGGGGCTGCATGTGGTCCTGGAGCTCGACCCGCGACCGTGGCGGGACCCGGGTGAGGCGTATCTCTTCGCGGAGGGGGTTTATCGGGTGCTGGCCGCCTGGGCGCCTCTGGATCGGTTCGTGGTCTTGGGGTTGCGCCTGGAGACCGGCGATGAGGTCGCGCAGTGGCCACGGAGCTGAAACCGGCGGAGTCCGCCGTGGCGCGGGTCGTGACCCGGGGCGCGAGGCTGGGGCTGCGGGAGGCAGTCTGGCAGCTCGAGCAGGCCGGCCTGTCGGCGCTGGGTGCTGGCGAGTCCGGTCCGGGGTATCGCATCGAGCCGGCGGCCGAATGGACCTTCCCGGCAGCTGAGATCCGGCGCTGTCGGCGGGTCGGTGACCGGCGGGTCGTGATCGAGGCCAACGTGCTGGCCCTGCTCGGGGCGGAAGCGCCGCTACCTGGCTACTGGCTGGAGTTGGCGGCGCGCGAGGATCCCGTCGGTGAGCGGATCCGTTCCCTGCTGCGCACGCTGAATGCCTCGGTCTATGCGGGGTTGCTGGCGGGGTGGCGGGCGCTGGACGGGCCAGCGTCGTCCGCTCCTTGGGCACAATCCCTGGCGGCTCTCGGAACCGTGCCGGAGCGGGGGCTGGGCGGCCTCGATCTGCACCTGGCCCGACGTCCGAGCCGTGCCGGCCTGCGTTGCCTGTTGCAGCGGGTGATTGGGGAGCAGCGAGTGGCAGTGGCGGACCGGCAGCCGGTCGCGCAGCGGCTTGACGAGCGGCCGCTGGGCGGCGGACAGGCGCCGCGGCTGGGCGATGGTTGGGGGCTGGGCGGCGTTGCGATGGTCGCCGGCGGGCTCGTGGGTGTGCGGGTGGGGCCGGTGCCCCCGGCCACTGCGTCGGCGCGGGTTGAACAGGCCCGCGCCAGGCATCTCGGGGCGTGGTTGCGCCGCTACCTCGGGCCGGTGGCGCAGGTCCGCGCGCGCATCATCGCCGCCCCGGGCCGGTTGCCTGCGTGGTACCTCGGCGCGTCCGCGCCCCTCGGCGCGGCCACGTGGGTCGGCGAGTGGGCGGCTCGGGAGACGTCCTTGCCGTTCCCGGTATCGGTGTCGGCGGCTCCCGAGGCGAGCGCGAGAGGAGAGCGGAGATGATCAGTCATACCATGGAAGGCAAAGGCGCTGGACACGCCCTGTTCGGGATCCGACTCCCCGGAGTGGACCCGGCAGCGCTGCAGGTCGAACGGGTTGTCGGCCAACAGGCCCTGGAGGGCCTTGATCGCCTCGAGGTACGGGTGCGCGGTCCGATCGGGGATGAGGCCCACGGGTGGCCCGGGCAACTCGTGGCGGTCACCCTGGGGCAAGGGGATACCGCGCAAACCGTACATGGGTTTGTCAGCGAGGTGGTCCTGACCGGTGATGGCCCAGGACCGAGGGTGGCCAATCTGACCGTGCGCTCGCCGCTTTATCCGCTGACCGGCTCGTTCCGTCGTGCGGTCTATCGGAATTGCTCGGGGGTGGAGATCGCCCGCGATCTCCTGGACGGTGCCCTGCCCGGTGGCGTGTCCGTCGCGGTGGGCGTGGAGCGCTCGCTGCCGCAACGGCCTCTGGTGGTTCAGGGCGCTGCGGATGACCTGGCTTTCCTCGGCCGGGTGCTGGCCCGGGATGGCTGTTTCGCGGTGGTCCGGGATGCCGGAGGACGGGCTGAGGTGCGCCTCGTCGACCACCTGGCGCGGGCCGGTCTGGAGGATGTGGGGTTGGCGTGGTGTGCCAGCGGCGGACCGACGCCGCCCACGCGGGCGGTCATCTGGGATGTTGCTCATTGTTGCAGCCTGCAGCCAGGGCAGGTGCGGGTGGGCGGTTTCGATCCGGCGTTGCCCGATGGCAGCCGTGATGCCACGGCGGGCGGCGAACGGCATCGGGCGGCCGATCCGCTGCTTGGGCTCTACGGAGTTACCGCTGGCGGCGAGGCGGCCCATGCGGAGTGGGCAGAAGGGGTGCGCCAGGCGGCGGAGGTGCGGCGGCACCGGGTCGTGGCGGGTGTGGGGACCCCGGTGCTGCCCGGGATGCGGGTGGTGATTCGCGGGCACCCGGAAGCCGCCCTGGACGGCGTTTACTGGGTGTACAACGTCGAGCACGAGGGCGATCAGAGTGCCGCCATCCACGGTGGGGGCGGCGTGGACCGGGTGGATTACCGCGGGCGGGTGGAGCTCCTGCCCCTCGATGCGGGCTATCGACCAGCGCCGGTCTCCCCGCCCGCCGTCCCCGGCGTAACCGTGGCACGCGTGGCTGGCGGTGACCCGGGGCGCGCGGAACTCGACGAGGCCGGGGCGTACCGGATTCGCCTGGCCGATGAGCCCGAGTCAGACGGTACCCCGCAGGCCGCCCCGCCCGGACCGCCGGTCTGGGCGGTTCAGCCGAGCGCCGGTGCCGACCATGGCCTCCACCTGCCGCTGCTACCCGGTACCCGCGTGGCGGTCGCGGGGTTGCATGGCGATCTTGAGCAGCCGGTCATCCTGGGGGCCCTCAGCGGTCAGGACCAGCCGGGCCCAGTGAGCAGCGACAACTCCCACCAGCACCTAATCGAGACCCCGGCCGGGCAGCGATTGCTTCTTGATGACCGGCCCGGGGCCGAGCGCGCGGAACTGGCGGTGGGCGAGGCGGCCCGGTTGACCCTGCAGGGGCGCGAGGATGCGCCGGGCGCCGCGCTCGAAGCCCCCGACGGTTGCCTGGAGTTTGCAAGTGGTGGCGAGCAGCGTCTGCGCAGCGGCGGCGATCAGCGGCTCGATGTGGCCGGGACCTATCAGGTGAAGGTCGAGGAGAGTTGTCACCTCGAGACGGAGAACGGGACATTGCGCTGGTTCGCCGGGGAGACCCTGCGCCTGGAGACTGGCCAGGGGGATCTGCTCCAGGAGGCCGCGGAAGGGGAGGTGGGCCTGGAAGCGGCGCAGGCGGTATCGCTGGATGCCGGCTCGGGGTTGCGGCTGGTCACCCGGCAGGGAGACGGCGACTGGCGCTGTGAAGGGGGAGCCCTGCACCTGGAGGCGGCCGGCGATGTCACCCTGGTGAGCACCGGCGGCGGGCGTCTGCAGGTCGGCGACGGGTTCGGTTTGCGCGTCGAGGACAGCGGTGAGGTCCGCCTGGAAGGGCAGCGGATTGAGCTCAGCGCCGACGAGGTGGTGATCGCCGCCGCCTGCATCGAGGAGGGGCGCTGATGGGGGCCGTGCCGCAGCCTCGTCCGTGGGCCGAGCTGGAGCTGGAAGGGAAATGCCACCCGCTGCGGGAGCTGTGGGGTGAGGAGATGCTCTCGCAGCCCTTTCGTTTCCGGGTCGCGGGGTACACGGCAGCGG
>NZ_NHSN01000002.1 GCF_016653405.1 Halorhodospira halophila | reverse complement strand
GGGGTGCACGGTTCGGCTGCGTTGGGGGGATGGTCTCGGTGGTTGGCGCTGCCTGGCCGGGCAGCTGACGGCTTGGCGGCGTGGGTCCGGCGCCGGAGGGGAGCGCGATCGCTTCGAAGCCGTCATTGAGCCGCGCCTGGCGCGGTTGGGCCTTGGTGGGGCCCACCGGTTCTTTCCCCGGATCAACCTGGAGGAGCTGACCCGTTGCTGGCTCGCGGGCGTCGGCTATGCGTGGGCCGATCCAGTCTGGCGGGTGAGTGAGGCGCCGGCGTGGCGACGGCAGGTGCTGCAGGCCGGGGCAAGCGACCTGCTCCTGTTGCAGCGACTCTGGGCACAGGCCGGCGTGACCTTGGCTTGGCAGGACGGGGTCCATGAGCGCCCGCTGTTGACCGACACGGCCGCAGGGTTTCCGCAGGCGGATGGGGCGCTGCGCTTGCCAGGGGGCGGGGCCGGCCCGGGCCTGACGGAGCCGGGTTGGTGTGTGCGGTTGCAGGAGACCGGCTCGCCGCGGCCGGTGCCGCCCGGGCTCGACGATGCGGTGGCGGTGCATCTGGCCCGTATGCGGCGCCAGGCGCAGGCAGCCCGGCGACGGTGGCTGGCGCTAGCGACTCGGCAGGTCGGGCCGCGTGCCGGGTTGCGGACGCCAGTGCTGGTGGTCGGGGAGGGTGGCGACCGCGAAATCGCGGACTGGGGTCGCTGGTACCTGATTACCCGGGTCCGTCACAGCCTCTGGTGCGAGGACGATACGGTTGCGGATGCAGCGCTCTTCGGGTACCGGGCCGAGCTTGAGGCGGTGCCGGAGGTTGTCGGTGCCACGGCGCTGCCGTACCGACCGCCGGAGCCGGCCCAGTTCCCCCTGCGTCAGCCGGTACCGGCACGGATTTGCACCGATGGTGGTCGGTTGGTGGCCGGGGATGAGCGGCGCAGCGGGTTGGATCTGCCCGAGTCCGTGGTGCGCCTGCTGCCTTTGCCGCGCGGCGGGGGCCGCAGTGGTTGGCACGCACCGCTGGTCGACGGGGAGCGGGTGCTGGTGACCTGCCTGGATGGCGATCCGGACGCGCCGGTGATCCTCGGCAGCCTGCCGGTCTCCGGTCAGCGGCATCCCGCCATCGAAAGCGGTGGCCGTGTGGCGGCCTACGCTACGCGCGCCGGCCGCGGGGTGTTCTTCCCCGGGGCCGGAGACCGTGGGGACAGGCACTCCGCCGGTGCGGTGCTCGATGCCGGGGATGGCGGGGCGAGGGCGCTTGCGGTCAGGGGTGGTGCGGACCACGGGCACCGTGTGGCGCTGGATGCCGGGGCGGGGCCGCTCGAGCTCCTTGCCGGTCCAGGAGGCCTCCGCGAGCGTGCCGGTGCCCGGCGCCGTGAACGGGTTGGTGGGAGTCGGCGGGTTTCGGCGAAGTCCGGGGTCGCCGGTCGGAGCGAACGGGCAACCGCCGTGCAGGCCACCGGGCCGGTACGCCTTGGCGGTGCCGGCGGGGTGGCGGCCCGCTCCGGTCGGGATTTGCACCTGCGGGCTGGCGACACGCTTCGGGTTCTGGCCGGCGACGGAACCCGGCTGCGGACCCGGCGCGGCGATGGCGACTGGCAGGTGGAGCGTGGCGATCTACGCCTGGTGGCGGGCGGGGACGTGTCCCTGCGAAGTCGGAACGGGACGGTGACCCTGCGTAACGCATCCGGGTCGGCAGGCATCGCCGTGGATGCAGATGGCGTGATCCGGATCTGGGGGTGGCGGGTGGTGCTCGACGCCGAGGACGCGCTGCGCCTCGACGCCGAGGTCCACTACCGGGGCGGCAGCAGTTAGCTGGCCCGCTTGTGACGCTTGCGCTCGCTCTCGGTGAGCAGGCGCTTGCGCATACGGATGGATTCCGGGGTGATCTCGACGAGTTCGTCGTCGTTGATCAGCTCCAGCGCGTACTCCAGGGTCAGCTGCATGGGCGGAGTGAGGATGACGTTCTCGTCGCTGCCGGCTGCCCGGACGTTGGTCAGCTCCTTGGCTTTGAGCGGGTTGACCGTCATGTCGGCATCGCGACTGTTCAGGCCGATGAGCATCCCCTCGTAGACCGGGTCGTTGGGCGAGACCATCAGGCGTCCGCGCTCCTGCAGGTTGAACAGCGCGTAGGCGACCGCCTTGCCGTCGTTGCCGGAGATCATCGCCCCCTCGCGGCGTTGGCCGACTTCCTTGTCGCTCCGGGGACCGTAGTGATCGAAGACGTGGGTGAGGATGCCGGTCCCGGAGGTCAGGCTCATGAAGTCCGTCTGGAAACCGATCAGGCCCCGCGCCGGGATGGTGTACTCGAGGCGGACGCGTCCGTTGCTGTCGACCTGCATATCCTGCAGGCGGCCGCCGCGCTCGTTGAGGGCATCGATGACCGCGCCCTGGTGGTCGCTTTCGATGTCGGCGACCAGGTGCTCGTAGGGCTCTTCGGTGCGGCCGTCCTCGCCGGTGCGGGTGATGACCGCTGGACGGGAGACGGCGATCTCATAGCCCTCGCGGCGCATGTTCTCGAGGACCACCGACAGGTGGAGGAGCCCGCGGCCGGAGACGTGGAAGCGGTCCGGGTCGTCGGTGGCCTCGACGCGCAGGGCGACGTTGGACTTGAGCTCACGGTCGAGGCGCTCGCGGATCTGGCGGCTGGTCACATATCGTCCCTCGCGGCCGGCGAACGGCGATTTGTTGACCTCGAAGCCCATGCTCACCGTCGGTTCATCCACGGTAAGCGCCGGCAGCGCCTCCACCTGCTGCGGGTCGCAGAGCGTGTCGGAGATGTCCAGCGGGTCGATGCCGGTGATCGCCACCAGGTTGCCCGCGTCGGCGGATTCGATCTCCACCCGCTCCAGGCCGAGGAAGCCGAGCAGGGTCTGGATCCGTCCGCTGCGCTGGTTCCCCTCGCGGTCGACCACGGTGACCGTAGTACCCGGTGTGACGTGGCCCCGTTTGATCCGACCGATGCCGATCTGCCCCAAGTACTTGGAGTAGTCCAGGGTCGTGATCTGCATCTGGAAGGGGCCGTCGCTGTCGACCTGCGGGGGACGCACCTGGTCGACAATAGTCTGGAACAACGGCGTCATATCACCGCTATCGATACTCGGCTCCTCGCCGGCGTATCCGCCCAGAGCCGAGGCGTAGATGACCGGGAAATCCAGCTGTTCTTCGGTGGCGCCCAGGTCCGCGAACAGGTCGAAGGTCTGGTCGATGACCCAGTTGGGTCGTGCGCCGGGCCGGTCGATCTTGTTGACCACGACGATCGGCTGGAGCCCGAGGGCGAAGGCCTTCTCGGTAACGAAGCGCGTCTGCGGCATCGGCCCGTCCTGGGCGTCGACGAGCAGCAGCACGGAGTCGGCCATGGAGAGCACGCGCTCGACCTCGCCGCCGAAGTCGGCGTGGCCTGGGGTGTCGACGATGTTGATCCGGTACCCCTGCCAGTCGATGGCGGTGTTCTTGGACAGGATGGTGATGCCCCGCTCGCGCTCGAGGTCGTCGCTATCCATGACCCGCTCGGCGTCGCCGCCGCGGGCGTCGAGGGTGCCCGACTGCTGGAGCAGTTGATCGACCAGGGTCGTCTTGCCGTGGTCAACGTGGGCGATGATGGCGATGTTGCGGAGGTTTTCGACCATTCGGTTTACCAGGTTCCAGTGTTTTGCATCGAGGCCCAGGGTTCCTGCTCGGGCAGGGGGTCACCGGCCTGTAGCAGCTCGATGGAGATCCCGTCCGGGGAACGGATGAAGGCCATGTGGCCGTCCCGGGGCGGGCGGTTGATGGTGATGCCGGCGTCCAGTAGACGCTGGCAGGTGGCGTAGATGTCCTCGACCCGGTAGGCCAGATGCCCGAAGTTGCGACCGCCGGTGTAGGTCTCCGGGTCCCAGTTCCAGGTCAGTTCCAGCATGGGGGCCTTCTCGGCCCTGGCGCGCTCGACGTCGTCCGGGGCCGCCAGAAAGACCAGCGTGAAGCGGCCGCGCTCGCTCTCGCGGCGGCTGATCTCGATCAGGCCGAGCTTGTTGCAGTAGAAATCGAGGGAGGCCTCGAGGTCGCTAACCCGGACCATCGTGTGCAGGTACTGCATGGTACCGCGCCTCTCAAGCGCTTGCCGCTAACTGGTAACCGCGCAGTCTAACAGCTTCCCGAGGGCCCCCGATATGACCGCCGCCGCCGACTGGCGCCGGGCCCGGCCAAGCCAGTACCATGAGCGCGTCAAGTCGTCCGGGGCCTCTTTTGCGCAAGTTTCGGAACAACAGCTACAGCGGAGGACGTCCCAACTGGCGGATCATCGCCAGTGTCCTGCCCTACCTGAACGAGTTCCGGAACCGGGCGCTGCTCGCCCTCGCCCTGCTGGTGCTGGCCAAGGTGGCGAACGTGCTGGTTCCGGTGGCGCTGAAGTTCCTCGTCGACCATTTGGACGAGGTTCGGGGCACCGCCGAGGCGGCGCTGTTCGTACCCCTGGCTCTCGTGCTCGGATACGGCCTGCTGCGCTTCGCGTCGACGCTGTTTCAGGAGCTACGGGATGCCGTCTTCGCCCGGGTGGCCGAGCGGACCATGCGGAGAGCGGCGCTGCGCGTGTTCGAGCACCTGCATCGGCTCGACCTGGGGTTCCACCTGGCTCGACGGACCGGTGCCCTGGCCCGTGACATTGAGCGCGGCACCAGCGGCATGTCGTTCCTGCTGCGCACCCTGGTGTTCAACATCGGGCCCACCCTCCTCGAGGTAGCGCTGGTGGCGCTGATCCTGGCCATCGCCTTCGACTGGAGCTTCGTGCTCACGGTGATGCTGGCCGTGGCCCTCTACATCGCCTTCTCGCTGGCCGTGACCGAGTGGCGCACGCGTTTCGTGCGCGAGGCCAATGAGATGGACAACCAGTCGAACACCCGGGCCGTGGACAGCCTGCTCAATTACGAGACGGTCAAGTACTTCAACGCCGAACGTTACGAGGCGGAGCGCTACGATCGCGATCTGGCCGCCTGGGAGCAGGCACGCATCAAGCACCGGCTCTCGCTGGCCGCCCTTAACTCCGGTCAGGCCTTCATCGTGGCCGCGGCGATCACGGTGATGATGGGGATGGCCACCCTCCAGGTCCTGGAAGGGCGCATGAGCCTGGGCGATCTGACCATGATCAACGCCTACCTGCTGCAGCTCTTCATCCCCCTCAACAACCTGGGGTTCGTCTATCGGGAGATGCGCGAGTCGTTGATCAATATCGAGCGCATGTTCGGCCTCATGGACCAGCACCCGCAGGTGCCCGACCGGAGCGATGCAGTGCCCCTGGCCCCGGATGGCGGACGCATCCGCTTCGAAGGTGTACGTTTCGGCTATCAGCCGGACCGGCCCATCCTGCGCGGCGTCGATTTTACGGTGGAGCCGGGCCAGAAGGTGGCCCTGGTGGGACCCAGCGGGGCCGGCAAGTCGACCATCGCCCGGCTGCTGTTCCGCTTCTATGACGTCGATGACGGGCGGATCACGATCAATGGCCAGGATCTGCGCGACGTGACCCAGCACAGCCTGCGTGCCGCGATCGGGGTGGTGCCGCAGGATACCGTGTTGTTCAATGACACCATCCGCTACAACATTGCATATGGGCGCCCGGACGCCAGCGAGGCCGAGATCCACGAGGCTGTGCGCCGGGCGCATCTCGACGGGTTCATCAGCGAGTTGCCCGAGGGGCTGGATACCCTCGTCGGTGAGCGGGGCCTGAAGGTCTCGGGTGGCGAGAAGCAGCGCATCGCCATTGCCCGGGTGCTGCTCAAGGACCCGCCACTGCTGATCCTCGACGAGGCGACCTCGTCGCTGGATTCCGCCTCGGAGCGTGCCATCCTGACGACGCTGCAAGAGGTGGCCGCGCAGCGCACCACGCTGGCAATTGCCCATCGCCTGTCCACCATTCAGGACGCTGACCAGATCCTGCTGATCGATGGCGGCACGATCATCGAGGCGGGGACCCACCGTGAACTGCTCGACCGTGACGGCGCTTACGCCCGTCTGTGGCGCTATCAGGAGGGCGTGGCTCGATGAGCGCTTCGCACGATCTGCACTGCCATTCCACCGCCTCGGACGGGCACCTGACGCCGGCGGCGGTGGTCCATCGCGCGGCGGACCAGGGCGTGACCACCCTGGCGCTGACCGACCATGACACGGTGGCGGGCCTCGGCGACGCGCAGGCGGCGGCCTCGACTGCAGGGATCCGACTGATCGCCGGGCTGGAGCTGTCGGTGCTCTGGCAGGGCCGGACGTTCCATGTCGTGGGCCTCGGGGTCGATCCGGGCGAGCCCGGGCTGCAGGATGGTCTGGCGCGGATGCAGCGGGCCCGGCAGGAGCGCGGCGAGGCCATCGGCGAGCGCCTGGAACGTGCCGGACTCAGTGGCGCGCGGGAGGGCGCACGGGAGGCGGCCGGCACCGCGGAGATCACCCGGGCGCACTATGCGCGGTGGTTGGTCGAGAGCGGTAATGTGCGTGGCTACGAGGAGGCATTCAAGCGCTACCTGCGTCGTGGCCGGGTGGGCTATGTGCACGGCGATTGGGTGGCCATGGAGGAGGGGATCGAGTGGATTCGCCGGGCCGGGGGCATCGCGGTCCTCGCCCATCCGCTCGGCTACGATCTGACGGGGGCGTGGATCCGGCGGACGCTGGATGCTTTTACCGCGGCGGGGGGCGAAGCGATGGAGGTCGCCTGCGGAACCTCGCCCGAGCCGCGCCACGTGCAGCAGCTCGGCGGATGGTGTCGGCGGTATGCGTTACTGGCCTCCAGCGGCTCGGATTTCCACGGTCCCGGTCATCCGAGCCGGGAGATCGGCGGTGCGCCGGCCCTGCCGGCCGATTTGCCCTCGGTGCTGGAGGCACTCCCCGAGCGGGGAGGGTGAACGACACCCTTGGCCCGGTCGGCTCCGAGGGTGGCAGGGCGGGCACCTCGCGCCATGGCTCGTCTTGCGGTATGGTCTATCCTTAAGCGGAAGGATAGGTGATCACAGTGATAGCTCGGTGTTGGCTGGCAGGTCTGTTGATGGTCCTGGCGGGCACGAGTTTCGCGGCGGGTGCCGAGGAGTTCGAGCCGCCGATCCCCGGTGAAGAGGCGCCGACGGAGCCGGGATCCACGGCCGACCATACGAAGTTCTCCCTGCTGGAGGGGCCGTTCGAGACCGGTCCCGAGGTGACCGAAGCGTGTCTGCAGTGCCACACCGAAGCGGCGAAGCAGGTCCACAGCAGTATCCACTGGACTTGGACCTACGAACAGCCTGAAACGGAGCAGACCCTCGGCAAGCGCTACGTGCTCAATAATCTGTGCATGGGGATCGCCGGCAGCTATGAGCGCTGCTCCTCGTGCCATGTCGGCTACGGCTGGGAGGACCGGCACTTCGACTTCACGGCCGAGGAGAAGGTCGACTGCCTGGTCTGCCATGACACCACCGGCGAGTATGTGAAATTCCCCACTGCGGCCGGCCATCCGCCCTACGAGGACACCGAATTCCGCGGCATCCTGTTCGAGGCGCCGGATCTCGCCCATGTGGCTCAGAACGTCGGAGACACCAGCCGTGCGACCTGCGGCAGCTGCCACTTTGAGGGTGGTGGTGGCAACGCCGTTAAGCACGGCGATCTCGACAGCTCACTACTTGACCCGCCGCGCTCGGTCGATGTGCATATGACGCCGGAGGGGGCGGACTTCAGCTGCTCGAACTGCCACGAGTTCACCGGCCACATCCAGAGCGGGAGTCGTTACCACCTGACGGTGCCCGACTACGACGACGCGCCGATTCCGGCTCGGCCACAGGACAAGCCCGCGTGCGTGGCCTGCCACGGCAGCGAGCCGCACGAGGGACGCATCCACGACAAGCTCAACGCCCACGGCGATTTCATCGCCTGTCAGACCTGTCACGTACCGGAGATCGCTCGCGGCGGTTATCCGACCAAGACCCTTTGGGACTGGTCGGAGGCCGGTCGGCTGGATGACGACGGCCAGCCTGTCGTCGAGAAGGACGACGAGGGGCGCGTGATCTACGACGGCATGAAGGGCGTGTTCGAGTGGAAGGAAGACTACCCGCCGGACTACCGCTGGTTCGACGGCAACATGGTCTACACCCTGCCGGACGATACCATCGACCCCGATGGCGAGGTCCCCGTCAACCGGCCTCAGGGGCGACCGGGCGAGGGCGGCGCCAAGATCTGGCCGTTCAAGATCATGTACGGCAAGCAGCTCTACGATGCCGAGCATCATACGCTCCTGGTACCGCAACTCTTCGGCAAGGAGGGCGATGATGACGCGTTCTGGCGCAGCTACGACTGGGACCGCGCCATCGAGGCCGGCATGGAGGAAGCGCGCGCCGTCGGTCAAACCGAGGTGGCCTACAGCGGTGCGTACGGCTTCGTCGAGACGCGGATGTACTGGCCGGTCAACCACATGGTTGCGCCGGCGGAGGCGAGTGTGGCCTGCGTCGATTGTCACAGTCGCGACGGCCGCATGGCCGGTTTGGAAGGGGTCTACGTCCCGGGCCAGGATCGCCACCCGCGGATTGAAGCGGTGGGCTGGGCGGCCGTCTGGCTGACCTTGTTCGCGGTGCTCGGCCACGGCGGCGTGCGCTACTATCTCTACCGTCGGGAGCGCCCCGACGGCCGATCGGGCGAGGAGGGGGAGGGCTCGTGACCCAAGTACGTATCTTCACCCGTTTCGAGATCTTCTGGCACTGGGCGCAGGCCGTTCTCATCTTCGGGCTGCTGCTCACGGGTCTGGAAATGCACGGCAGCTACTCGCTGCTCGGCTTCGGCGCCGCCTTCTCCACCCACATCGTGCTCGCCTGGGCACTGATCGGGCTGTGGGCCTTTGCCATCTTCTGGCACCTGACCACCGGGGAGTGGCGGCAGTACGTACCGACCGGCAGTGGTTTGGGCCGCACTGCGGGCTACTACGCTTACGGCATGTTCTCGGGTGAGGCGAAGCCCTTTGCCAAGTCGCCGTCGGCCAAGCACAACCCGCTGCAGCGGCTTGCCTATTTCGGGTTCAAGGCGGCGATCGCCCCGGCGCTGTGGATCTCCGGACTGCTGCTGCTTTTTTACAACTTCTGGAACGACACCCTCCTCGGGGCGCTCCTGCCCCTCGGGGCCGTTGCCGGCGTCCATCTCGCCGCGGCTTTTGCCATGATCGTCTTCCTGATCGGGCACATCTACATGGCTGCGACCACGGGCAACCCCTGGTACGAGTACCTGCGCGCCATGGCCACCGGCTATCACAGGGAGTAGCCGTTGCCAGCCGCCCGGGCGCCCCCGCGGGTGGCTTGGGCGGTGTGGTGGGGCGACGCCGCGGATGGTAGCGTCAGGGCATGCGAAGCTTGATCCCACCCCTGGTTGTCGGGCTCGCAGCGATTCTCGGGCTGGCCCTGTCGTTGGCGGCCGGGGCCGGCGAGTCCGAGACCGACGTCGAGTTGCCGCGGTTCCCATCGATCAGCCCCGACGGCGAGCAACTGGTGTTCAGTTGGGGCGGCGACCTGTGGCGGGTCAGCGCCACCGGCGGGACCGCGACCCGGCTGACCGGCCATCGTCTCGACGATCTCCATTCCAGTTGGTCCGCCGACGGGCAGAAACTGGTCTTCGCCTCCTTGCGTGACGGTTATCTCAATCTCTGGCGCATGCGACCAGACGGAACCGGGCTGCAGCAGGTTACCCACGGCGATCGCTTCCTGCGCAGCCCCGGGTTTGGTGTGGACCGCGACGGCGAACCGCTGATTACCTTCTCGGGGCAGCTGGAGGCCGACGTTTACCGCGACCAGCGCCCCTATGGCGTGGTGCCAGATGGCGGTGAGCCGCAGCGGCTGCACGACGCCTTCGGATCCGAACCGAGCGTCTCCCCGGATGGCCGCCACGTCGCGTTTACCCGGGGAGGGGCCTATCACGGCTGGAGTCGGCGGCACTACCGCGGTCCGGACGCCCGGGATCTATGGCTGTACGATCGTGACGAGGATGCCTTCGCTGCCCTGACCCGGCGCAGCGAGGGGGATGACGGGCGCGCAAAGTGGCTGGACGATCAGACGCTGGTCTTCCTCTCGGATCGGGAAGACGACACGGTGAATCTCTTCCGCATCGGCCTGGAGGGTGAGTCCGGCGGTGTCGAACGCCTGACCGACTTCGATCAGCGTGACGTGCAGGCGTTCGACGTGGCCCCGGAGGCGGGCCGGGCGGTGCTCCAGGTCTGGGACCGGCTCTACCTTCTCGATCTCGAGGCGGCGGATCCCGCTCCGGAGCCGGTCGCCCTGCGCGCTGGAGATCCGGGACATGACCGCTACGAGCTGCGTTCGGTGGGGCGCCAGGTCAGTGAGGCGGCGCTGAGCCCCGACGGCCAGGTAATGGCGTACATTGCCTACGGCCGGGTCTACATACGGCACATGGACGAGCATAGCCCCACGCGGCCCGTCACCCCGGACACCCACGCCCGTCACCAAGACCTGCGTTGGTCGCCGGACGGGTTGCGGCTTTACTTCACCCGGGATAGCGGGGACTCCGAGTCGATCTACACCGCTGGGGTGGCCCTGACCCGCGGCGAGGTCCGTCGGGGCTGGGTGAGCCCGGCAGAGGCTGATGT
Organism: Halorhodospira halophila; assembly: GCF_016653405.1. Lineage (NCBI taxonomy): Bacteria > Pseudomonadati > Pseudomonadota > Gammaproteobacteria > Chromatiales > Ectothiorhodospiraceae > Halorhodospira > Halorhodospira halophila. Next base: position 98,145 of record NZ_NHSN01000002.1, on the reverse strand, counting down.
ATCCGCTGGCGTGGAGCGGTCCCCCGAGGCCGGGGAGCGGCCCCCGGTGCAGGAGGGCAACGGCAACGGTGCGGCGTCTGATCCGGACGACCCGTTCGCGCCCACCGATCCGGTGGACCCGCCGCCGGAACCGGGCGATCCGCGCCTCGACCCCGGACCCACGGACCCGGTTTCGCCGCCGGAGCCCGACCCGGAGCCGGCCCCGGAGTCCGAGCCGTTATCCGCCTTGGAGGCCGATCCGGTGCCTCCGGCTGCTGATCCGGAGCGCTGGCACGACGCGCTGCAGTTCACCGTGCGACCGCTGGTTGAGACCGAGGCGAACGAGCGCGATGCGCGGCCATCCCCGGACGGGACACGGATCGCGTTTCGCCGGGGCCGTGGAGATCTCGTTGTCCAGGGCATCGACGGGAACGAAGCGCACACGCTGGTCGAAGGTTGGGATGCCACCATTGACTGGCGCTGGTCGCCGGACGGCCGGTACATCGCCTACGCGCAGAACGATCTGGACTTCAGCGCCAACATCTTCATCGTCCCTGCCGACGGCTCGGCGGACCCAATCAATATCACGCGCCACCCCCGCAACGACCTCAACCCGCGCTGGTCCGCCGACGGGCGCGTGCTGACGTTCGTATCAAACCGCAGCGGCGATAGCTACGACCTCTACCGGGTCTACCTGGATCCGGATCTGGCGCGTTACAGCCGCCTGGAGCTCGATCGCTACTATCGCCGCGGGCGCGAGGCGCAGCAGAAGCGTGAGCCGCTGCCGGTCCTGGCCGCCGGCAGCGTGGATGTTACGCGGGACGACACGGGTGCCGAGGATCCGCCGGAGTTTGATCTGCAGGGGGCGTGGCGGCGGGTCGAGCGGGTGAGCCGCGCGGCGGGCAACGAATACGCGAACCGGATGACCCCCGCCGGCGACCGCTACGTCTTCAACAGTGCCGGCGAGGGGCTGATGGTCATGAATTGGGACGGCAGCGAGCGCCGGCGCCTGGGGCCCGTGGCCAATATCCAGCACCTGAGCCTGCGCGGCGACCGGGTGGTGTACGTCGCCGGGGGGCGCGCCGGCGTGGTGCAGCTCTCCGGCGGTGAGCACCAGCGCCCCGACATCAGTGACCGGATCCGCATCGACCGCCAGGCCCAGGCCGTCCAGAAATTTCGCGAGGCGGCGCGCGTCATCGAGGAGGGTTTCTACCAGCCGGACCTCAAGGGGCTGGACTGGGGGGCGCTGGTGGCCGACTACGAGGCGCTGATCCGCCGGGCGCGGACGGCCAGCGAATTCAGTGACATCGCCAACCGCCTGATGGGGGAACTGGCTGCCTCGCATACCGGCGTGAGCAATCCGGGGCCCGGATCGGCGCTGCGCGAGCCCTCCGGTCGGTTGGGCATCCGCCACGAGCGCGTGGCCCTGGCCGATGGCCGTGCGGGGTACCGGGTGCGTTCGGTGATTCCCGACGCGCCCGCCGCCCACGGACCCATGCCCCTGCAGCGCGGCGATACCATCGTGGCTATTGACGGGCGGGACCTGGATCCGGACGAGACCCTTCTCCAGCGCCTGCGCGGCCGGGTCGGTGACGAGCTGCTCATCGCTTTCCGCCGCCCGGAGGCCGACGGTGACGGCAGTCGGCTGCTGCACACGTTGGTGACCCCGGTCGACTATCCGGCGCTAGCGGAGCTGCGCTACGACGCCTTTCGGGAGGAGCGCCGCCGGCTCGTCGAGGATCGTTCCGAGGGCCGGCTCGGGTACATTCACATCCAGGCCATGAACCAGGCCTCCCTGGAGGCCTTTCAGGGGAGCCTGTACGCGGCGGCCGACGGAAAAGAGGGGCTCGTAATCGATGTGCGCAACAACGGTGGTGGGCACACCACGGACCGGATCCTGACCTCGATCATGGCGGCGGAGCACGCCTACACCGTGCCCGCAGGAGCCGATCCGGGGCGCACCGGACACTACCCGCAGGACCGCCTGGACGCCCCCCGCTACACGCTGCCGATCAACATGGTTGCCAATCAGAAGAGCTATTCCAACGCCGAGATCCTGGCGCACGCCTTCAACACCCTGGAGCGGGGGACCCTGGTCGGTGAGCAGACCTACGGCGGCGTGATCTCTACGGGGCGGCACACCCTGATCGATGGCGCTACGGTGCGGCGCCCCTTCCGCGGCTGGTACCTGCCGGACGGCACCGATATGGAGCACCACGGCGCCGAGCCGGAGATCCGGGTCCGTCAGCGCCCGGAGGATGAGGTGGCGGGGCGTGATCGCCAGCTCAAGGCGGCTGTGGACGACATGCTCGAGCGGCTCGGCGACCGCGAGTGAGTCCGGCGTACGCCCGTGGACTCAGTCGGAACCGGTAGCGCGGGAGCGTAGGAAACCGATCAGCTGCACGGCCAGGGGATCGGGCTGCAGAGTGCGGGCGCGCTGCAGCGCCTGCTCCGCCGCGCTCGGCTCGCCGGCGGCCAGCCGCCGGACCGCCTCCTGCAGCCACTGCTCGGCGGCCTGCTCGGTGCGGCGCAGCAGGGCCAGCTCCATGCCGCAGCGCCGGCAGTGCTCCGTGTGCTCCTCGGTCCGGGCGCGGCAGTTGGGGCAGCGGTTCATTAGGACTCCAGGTAGAACACCAGGTCGGAGAGGGCCTCGCGGGCCTGCTCGATGGCGGCCGCGTCCTCCTGCTCGAGCGCGTCGCGCAGCTGCTCGATGGCGTCGACAAGGTCCTCGCGATCCTCGGGGTTGGCCTGATCCAAGAGTCGTTCCGCCCGCTCGATCAACTCCGCGGTCCGGTTCCCGGGCGAATCCGCCACGGCCTGCCGGCCGGGTGACTCGGCGTCGCTGTCGATCAGGTCCTGGACCCGCTCGCGGGCCGCACCCATCTCCTCGCGCTCAAAGCGGGCCGTGGCGCTGTCGATGGTGATCTCCTTGCGCTTGCCGGTGAGTTTCTCGACCGAGGAGACGTGGAGGATGCCATTTACGTCCAGGGAGAAGGTGGTGATGATCACGTTACCGGCGGGCACATCGCTGAGTCCCTCGATGCGGAACGAGCCGATCTGGGTGTTGTTGAGCGCATCCGGGTCCTCGCCCTGGAAGACCCGGACGTCGATGGCCTCCTGCCCGTCGTACGAGGTGAAGAAGGCCTCGCTGCGGGTGACCGGGATGGGTGTGTTCTTGCGGATCACCGGGATGAAGCAGTAGGGATAGCGCTCGCCGTTGAGTTCGGCGATGGCGCTGGTGCCGAACGTGTACGGCGTGACGTCGACGAGCATGCTCGCCACCTGCTCCCCGGCGATCACCGCGCCTTGGATCGCCGCGCCCATCGCCACGCACAGATCCGGGTCGATCTCTCCGCGCGGCTGAACGCCGAGCAACTCCTCCAGGCGCTGCTGGATCCGCGGGGTGCGGGTGGTGCCGCCGACAAGCACGATCTCATCGAGGTCGTTCACCGCCAGTTCGGCGTCCTCGAGGGCGATGCGCACTGCCTCCAGGGTCTCGTCGAGCAGCGGTTCGATCATCTCTTCGTAATCGGCCCGGGTTAGGTCCACCGACAGGTTGATCGGGCCCTGCCGGCCCTCCAGCAGGTAGGCCTCCTCGATGCGGGCGATCGGCGTACCGGAGAGGTCCATCTTGGCGGCTTCGGCGGCGTGGCGGAGCCGAGCCATGGCGCGCGGATCGTCGGCCGGGTCGACCCCGTGGTCGTCCTTCACGTAGGCACGCAGCTGATCGACGATCAGGGCGTCGAAATCGTCGCCGCCGAGGTGGTTGTTGCCGTGGCTGGCGAGGACCTCCACCACGTCCTGCTCCATGCGCACGACGGAAACGTCGAAGGTGCCGCCGCCCAGGTCGTAGACAAGGATGTGGCGCCGTTCGGGCTGATCCCCTTCGTAGGCGAGCGCTGCGGCGGTAGGCTCGTTGATGATGCGCACCACGTCCAGTCCGGCCAGCGTGCCAGCGTCGCGGGTGGCCTGGCGCTGGGCGTCGGAGAAGTAAGCCGGCACCGTGATGACGGCCTTGCGGACCGGTTCGCCCAGTTGCACCTCGGCCGCCTGTTTGAGCCGGGCCAGGATCACCGCGGAGATCTCCTGGGGCGTGTAGCTGCGATCCCCCAGCGGGATCTTGATGTCTTCGCCCATGCGCCGCTTGATCGAGCGCACGGTCCGCTCCGGGTGCAGGGCCAGCTGGTTGCGGGCCGCCTGGCCGACAAGCAGGGCGCCGTGCTCGTCGAGCCCGACGGCGGAGGGCATCAGGTAGGCATCCTCGACCTCGATGAGCTGCACGCGGCCATTGCGGGCCACGGCAACCTCGGAATTCGTCGTGCCTAGGTCGATGCCGATGATGATGTCATTCACTACGTGCTGTCCCTCTTGTTGACGATAACCTCGGCGGTCCGCAGGACCCGGTCGCCGCGCAGGAAGCCTTGGCGGACCTCGCGCAGGACCACGCCGTGATCGGTTTCCGGCTCGGTGGCGGTGTCGACCGCGTGCATGGTTTGCGGGTCGAAGGGCTTTCGCACGGTCTCCTGGACCTGTACGCCGCGGCGCGCCAGGATCTCATCCAGGTGGCGCAGGTTCATCTCCATGCCCTGGGCCATGCGGCCCAGGTAGCGCCGCGCCCCACCGAGCCGGGCCAGCCAGCCGGGCCGGTGGCTCGTGACTTGGCGGTGCCCGGCGGCGAGACGGTCGCGCAGGTCGATCAGTTCCTGGAGGAGGGCGTGTTCGGCGTCGTCGTGGGCCAGATCGGCGCGGCGGCGCTCCCGCTCCAGGTGTTCCTGCAGCTGCCGGTTCTGCTGACGCAGTGTCTCACAGTCCTCGCTGAGCTGATCCAGTGCGGTTTTGTACTGGCGTGACTCCAGGCGAACGTCGTTCTTGAGCGCTGCCATCTCGGTGAGCAGGGTATGGAGGTCCGGCGCCGGGGCCGTCTGCTCCGGCTGCGGTGCTTCCGCACTGCGCTCGAGATAGTCGCGGAAGCGATCGACCAGGGCTTCGCGCTCACTGCTGTCCATCACCGCTTGCCCCTTGGCCCCAGTACCGCACGGAAGGTCTCCTCGTCGGGGCGTCCCGGCGCCTCGGTGGGCGCGGCCCGATCGAGGAGATCGATTGCCGTAGCCGGCCGGGTATCGAACAGCTCCTGGGCCAGGCGCAGCCGCTCGGTCCGGATGGCCTGGTACGCCTGGCGCAGGGCCTCGAAGCGTCGGGCGTCGCGCTCCGGCGGACAGGCTCGGACCGCGGCCAGATACGCCGCGTGGATGGCCGCGTCATCGGCGTCGCGCTCGACGCCCAGACAGAGGTATGGGTCCGCGTGTTCGAGATCGGGCCTTGGCATCGGGTTCAGGGTCTTATCCATAGACGGTGCTCGGGTCAAGGGCCTGCGTCGTTCAGGCACCGTGCTCCGGGTCGGGGATCAGCCGCTTGATCAGAACCCCGGCCCGGTGGGCCGTACGCTTGTCATCACTGCGGCGCGCCTGCCGGAAGGCCCGGCGGAGCTGGTCGAGCTCCCGGCTGGTGGGGCGGCCGGCTTCCTCGTTCGCGTATCGTGCCTCTAGGTTGTGCACGGTGAACAGCGGGTCCTCCAGGCGGTGGCGCAGTGCCTCGCGGGCGAAGTGGCCGCGCAGCTCCTCCTGGCCCGCCGCACGCAGCGCCTCGCAGACCGCAGCGTAATCGTCCAGGTCGAGGGTCCGGATGCGGACGGCTCGGCGCAGGGCCGGGGCGAAGGGCCCCAGGGCGCGGTCGAGGATGCCACCGGCCTCCGCGGCGACTTCGTGAATCCATTCGCAGAGATCCCGCAGCTGCTGCCGGTCGATCCGTTTCGGGGGGTTCAGGCCGCTTTGCACGAGCACTGTCGCGGCCGGCTGGCCGGCGAGTTCGGCCTCGGTGGCCAGCGCCAGGGCGTGGCCGAGGGTGCGGCCGTCGGTGAGGGTCCGAGCACGCCAACGGTGGGCTTTGGTGCCGCTGCCGTGGGTGGCGTCGACGACGGTACGCAGCCGTTCGAGCTGGGCCTGCGCCGCCGCCGAGTCCGCCCAGGTCTCCGCCTGGGCCAGGGCCGTGTGGGCAGCCTCCGGGTTCCCCTCGGCGCAGGCGGAGCGTGCGCGGGACAGCAGGGCGTCGTGGAGCACGGTCCGGGCCCGGCGATTGATCGGGTCGCGTTCGAGGATTCGCCGGGCGAAGTCCGCAGCCCCCTCGAAATCTTCACCGTGCAGCGCGAGTTCCAGTGCCTCCTGGAGCAGGGAGCGATCCTCGGGCCAGCGGGCCAGGGCCTGATCCACCGATCGGCGGGCTTGGGCGATGCGGCCGCAGTCGCGGTGGCGCTGGATGAGCAGCCGGTGGCCGGGGAGATGATCCGGATCCAGGGTGACGCTCTCGGCCAGGGCGTTTTCGGCTTCGGCCGCGAGGGGGGTGTGGAGCAGACCCAGCTCGCTGGCCAAGCGGCGCTGGATTGCGGCGATACGCAAGGCGTTCTGGTCTCCGGGGACCGGCTCGGCATCGGCGCGAAGCGCGGCGATTACTGCCTGCCAGGCTGCCAGGACAGCGGTGTAGTCATCGGCCTGGAAACACTCGGTGCACCAGGCCTGCAGGAGCGCCTGCTCGAACTCGTCGGCCTCTTCGGGCAGCACCAGTGCGCGGCCATGGACGGCCACCTCCTGGAAGGCGAGGCGGATTCGTTGCCGACGGGACCACTGCTCGCCGAGCTCACTTCGCCAGTCCGCCAGGACGGCGGGTAGATCGGCGTCTGGCTGCGGTGCTTCGGGCCTGAAGAGCTCGCGCCAAAGCTCGTAACGCTGCGTCGACCAGCCACGCAGCGCAGTGGCGAAGCGGCGTAGGGGTTCGTCGACCCGGGTCAGTGCCGGCAGCAGCTCGGGGTCGGGGAGTCGGGCTAGCCGTGCGGCCTCGGCCAACGGGGCGAAGGGTGAGGAGTCATCGACGCCCTCGAGCAGACGTTCGGCGGACAGCTGCTGCTCCGGCTCGATCATGAGCGCCTTGAGCACGGTCACGAAGTCGCGGTAGGGCGAGCGGTACGGGATCGTCCGCAGATGCTGGGCGGCGACCTCATCCTGACCCGTACAGTAAGCCGCCAGGGCTGCCAGTGCCGTATCGCCATCGGCGCGCACGGGGTCTTCGGGATCCAGCTCTGCCAGGCGCTCGGGGGCGGCGAGGTAGCAAGCCGCGAGGTGAGGGCGGGCCCGGCTCAGCGGCTCCGTTGCTCCGGCCTCGCACATGCGGATGTAGGCAGCCTGTGCGGCTTCGGCCTCGTCGAGTTCCAGCAGTAGACGGATCTGCTCCGGTTCCGGCAGGGCGCCGGGGCAACGCCACTCGCGGTTCTCCCAAATGGCCAATGCCTCGCGGGGCATGCCCTTGGCAGCGAGTTCCAGGGCGCGCCCGCGGTAGGCTGCGGCGAGGCCCTCGGCCCAGGTGCTCTCTGGCTCGGTCTGCGCCAGGGTGCGGTAGTGCTTGATGGCCTCTCGGTAGCGCCCAGCTGCGAGCGCCTGGCGCGCGTACGGCTCCACCGTCATGTGCGCGGTGTGCAGCGGCGGCTGCTGTTGTTGCCGCGAGGACAGTTGCTCGGACACGTCGACCCCTTGCTTGCCGCTCCGGTGGCGGGCACCCGACGTCGCGGGCCCGTGGGGAGCATGATACGCGTGCAGGCAGCTGCGCTCATCCTTGCACGGCGTGGACGGCGCAGGGGCGGTGCCGCCAGGATGGTTTTGGGTGACGAAAAAGAGCATTGATGATGGTCAAAAAGAGTGCTGACTGATAAGTTGTTGCGCGATGCCTTCCGGTCCCGGTCCGCTACTGAGCGGGCAGGGCGGCTCCGGGCCGATGCACCGCAGGCTGGGCAGCGCACGATCAATACAAGGTGAGGCATGAGCGTCGATTTCTTCTATAACTTCCTGGCGGGCCTCGGGTATACCCATCCGGTGCACCCGATCGCGGTCCACGTCACCATCGGGTTGGTGGTGGCAGCGCTGGTCTTCGCGCTTGTAGCGCGGTCACCGCGGTACGAGAAGTACGCGATCACGGCGCGTCACTGCGTGACGCTGGGCTTCATCATGGTCTTCCCGACCATCCTGCTCGGCTTCATGGACTGGCTCTACTACTACGGGGGCAACTGGACGACCACCTTCAAGATCAAGGTCTCGTTCGGCATCGTGCTCGCCGTGCTGCTGGGAATCGCGGCTATTCTTCCGGCCAGGCTGACCTACCGCTCGCCGGCGGTGCTGGCCAGCTACCTGGCGTCGTTCCTGGTGGTGGTCGTACTCGGCTACTACGGCGGTGAGCTGGTCCACGGTTCGGCCAGTCCGGCCGCGGACGAGGAGGTGGATGAAGACCCGGATGCCCGGGTTTCCTACGCGCAGATCGACCGGATCATGCGGGATGCCTGTGTCTCCTGTCATGCTCCCGGGAACGCCATCTGGGACCTGGATCTGACCTCGTACGAAGCGCTCATGGACGGGAGCAAGAACGGCCCGATCGTGGTGCCCGGCGAGCCCGGCGAGAGTGAGCTGGTCAAGCGCATCGACGGCACGGCCGATGTGCAGATGCCGCTTGGCGGCAGCCTCTCCGAGCGCGACAAGGACCGGATCATCCGCTGGGTCGAGCAGGGCGCCGAGAAGGACTAGAGGAAGAGGGTATGGGCGAGGCGCCGCCGATCCTCCAGCCGATCCAGTTGCCGCGCATGGCCCACTGCCCCGGGGCCGTGGAGTGGCTGCGACCCTGGGCCGAAGAGCTCTGCCCCGGGCCCGGCACCCTGGTGCTGGTCACCGGGCGGGCTACGCTCGCGCATCTGCCGGCGGCCCGGCAGGCGGTCGGCGAACTGGAGGCCCGGGGATGGAGCCTGGCGACGGTGACCGTCAGCGGTGAGCCGAGCGCCGAGTGGGTGGATGAGCAGCGTCAGCACCTGCCTGCTGGGGGTGTCGACCTGGTTGTGGCGCTCGGCGGGGGCAGTGTCCTAGATGTCGGCAAAACCCTGGCGGCGATGGCCTGCGAGCAGGGCCCGACGCGGGCCTATCTAGAGGGGGTCGGGGATCGCGCACCTTCCGGGCGCCGCGTCCCATGGATCGCCGTGCCGACCACCATGGGCACCGGCAGTGAGGTGACCCACAACGCCGTACTCGGTCAACCCGGGCTGGAGCGGGGCTCCAAGAAGTCGCTGCGCCACCCCGGGTACGTAGCCGACCGGGTGCTCCTCGACGCACGACTGACGGCCTCAGTGCCCCGGGCGGTGGTGGCCAGCGCGGGGATGGACGCCTTCTCGCAGTTGCTTGAGAGCTACCTGGCGCCCACGACCTCGCCGTTGCTGGATTGTTGGCTGATGTATGCGCTTGAGCAGGCAGGTGCGGCGCTTCCGGAACTGATCTGCCGCCATGGGGACGCGGATCTGGAGGCTCAGCGCCACGCCATGGCTCTGGCCGCCACTGTCTCGGGTGTGGCGTTGACCCATACGGGCCTGGGCATCGTGCACGGGCTCATCGGGCCGCTTGGAGCGGTGGCGCCGGTCCCGCACGGAGTGGCATGTGCCAACGTGCTGTCGCCGGCGATGCGTCAGACGCTCGCCGAGGCCCGCGCCGTAGGTGGCGCGACGCAGGAGCGGGTGGAGCAGCGGATGGCTGCGGTCTCGGTCCAGCTTGGCGGCGGTTCCCGGGCCGACGAGCTGATCGAAGCCCTCGACCACTGGCGTCACCAGGCCCGGTTGCACGCCGGCCTTTCCGGGCTGGCCGGCTACGGTATCGACCATCGCCACCTGGACGCCGTGGTCGAGAAGGGGTCGAACCGGCGCAACGCGGTTGCGTTGAGCCCCGAGCAGTGGCGGTCCATTCTGGAAGAGAGCCTGTAGGTACCTCAGAAATGCATGCTTACGAAGATCTCAATGGTGCAGATCGGCCCGCTTGTCCGGCGCATTGGATCCTGGCGCCAGCCGCGCTGGCTTTGGCGGCCCTCGGTACCGCCCTGAACCCTCCGCAGATCCACGAGCTCCGCATCGATGGTGGCACGGTGCTGCAGCCCGTGGCCCTGGAACACGTCATGGAGCGTCGGCCGCAGGGGCCACCACCCTGGGGTGACGTGGAGCAGGTCTCGCCGGAGGAGGTTGAGGAAATCACAGCGCCGGCCGGGGACACGCGTGGCGCCCCCGGAGCCGAGGGGGGCAGCGGGATGTACCAGCGGCCCGACTGACGCCCCAGGTGGTCCGTCGCTGGTCGGCCGATTACTGGGACTGGTTGCGCGCCTCGAGTTCCTGCCAGCGCTCGTAGGTGGCCTCCAGGCGCGACTCAAGCTCCCCCAGCTGCTCCTGCAGCGAGGCAAGATGCCCATCTTCGCTCTGGTAAAGTGCGGGATCGGCCAACCGCTCGTGCAGCTGTGCCTGCTCCTGTTCAAGGGCCTCGATACGCTCCGGCAGGCCGGCCAGCTCCTGCTCCTCGCGCCGGGTCAGTCGCTTCGGCGCACCTGAGCTGCGCCCTCCCGACGTTCGCCTGCCAGTGTCCGGGGCGTCGTTGTCCGGCGATGCCTTGGCGCCGCGCTCGGAGCGGCGTTGCGCGGCCGGTCCGGGGCGCTGTCGCTGCCAGTCGGTATAACCGCCGGCGTATTCGCGGAAGCGGCCATCGCCCTCATAGGCCAGGCTCTGCGTGACCACCGCGTCGAGGAAGGCGCGGTCGTGGCTGACCACCAGCACCGTCCCGGAGAAATCCAGCAGTCGGTCCTCGAGCAGTTCCAGGGTCTCGGCATCGAGATCGTTGGTTGGCTCGTCGAGCACCAAAAGGTTGGCCGGTTGGCTGAACAGCCGGGCCAGCAACAGGCGGTTGCGCTCCCCGCCTGAGAGTGCCCGCACCGGCTGACGGGCGCGCTGCGGCGGGAACAGGAAGTCCTGCAGGTAGCTGAGCACGTGGCGGGACTGGCCGTTGATCTCGATGTGCTCGCGCCCCCCGCCGACGTTGTCCTGAACACTGGCGTCCTCGTCGAGCACGGCGCGCTGTTGGTCGAAGTAGGCGATCTCCAGCCGGGTGCCGCGGCGGATGGTCCCGTGGGTTGGTTCCAGTGCCCCGAGCAGCAGCCGAATGAGGGTGGTCTTGCCGCAGCCGTTGGGTCCGATGAGGCCCACCTTGTCGCCGCGCAGGACGGTGGTGTTCAGATCCCGGATGATGGTGGCGTCGTTGTAGGCAAAGTCTACTGCTTCGGCGTCGGCGACAATCTTGCCCGAGCGCTCCGCTTCTTGAACGCTGAAGCGCGCCTTGCCCTGATGCTCACGGCGCTCGGCCCGTTCGGCGCGCATGCGCTGGAGTTCCCGGACTCGTCCCTGGTTGCGGGTGCGCCGGGCCTTGATGCCCTGTCGGATCCAGGCTTCCTCCTGGGCCAGGCGCTTGTCGAATTCGGCGCGCTGCTGCTCCTCGGCGTGGAGGCGCTCTTCGCGGCGGCGCAGGTAGTTCTGGTAGTCGCCCGGGTAGCTGATCAGTGCTCCGCGGTCGATCTCCACGATGCGCGTGGCCAGGCTCTGCAGGAAGGCACGGTCGTGGGTGATGAACAGCAGCGCCCCTGGCCAGTCGCGGAGGAACCCCTCAAGCCAGGTGATGGCCTCGATGTCCAGGTGGTTGGTCGGCTCGTCGAGCAGGAGCAGGTCCGGGGCCGTGACCAGTGCGCGGCCGAGCAGCACGCGACGCTGCACGCCGCCGGAGAGGTTCGCCATGGCTGCCTCGGGGTCGAGGTCCAGGCGGGAGATCACGGCCTCGACTCGCTGCTTCAGGTCCCATCCGCCCTGGGCGTCCAGCGCGTCCTGGCAGGCCTGCATCTCGTCGAGGCGATCAGTGTCGCCGGCGGCAACGGCCTCGGCGACCCGGTGGTAACGCTCGACGGTCTCTCCCAGCTTGCCGAGGCCTGCGGCCACGTGTTGATAGACGGTGCCGCTGGTGTCCTCGGGCAACTCTTGGGCCAGTTGCGCGACCCGGACGCCCGGGTCGCAGAGGACCTGGCCGTCATCGGGTTCGACGGCGCCGGTGAGAATGCGCATTAGGGTAGATTTCCCGGCGCCGTTGCGTCCGACCAGGCAGACGCGTTCGCCTGATTCGACGGTCAGGTTGATGTCTTCCAGCAAGGGGGGGTGGTGCCCCAGGGCGAGTTGGACGTTGCGTAGCTCGAGTAGCGGCACAGGCTCCCTCAGTCGGCAGGCTCCAGGCGGTAAATCCCGCCATCGGATTCGTCGGTCAGCAGGTAGATATGGCCCCCGGGCCCTTCCTCAACAGCGCGAACCCGGCCCACGGTATCGCGCAGGATCTCTTCCTCGTGGACGACCGTTTCGTCCTCGATGACCACGCGGCGTATCGCCGGACGCACCAAGGCGCCGGCCAGGAAATCTCCCTCCCAGCGCGGGAACGCCTGGCCGCTGTAGTGATCCAGCCCTGAAGGGGCGATCGCCGGTGTCCAGTCACGGATGGGGGATTCCATGCCCTCGGCGTGGCGCCCGATGCCGATCTGCTCCTGGGTGGCGTAGTCGCGGCCGTGGGAGATGATCGGCCAGCCGTAGTTGTACCCCGCCTGGACCCGGTTGAGTTCGTCGCCGCCTCGCGGGCCGTGCTCAGTCTGCCAGATCGCGCCGGTCTCGGGGTGGATGAACTGGCCCTGGGCGTTGCGATGGCCGTAGGAGTAGATTTCGTCGCGCACCTGGTCGTCGGCCACGAACGGATTGTCCCCGGGGACCGAGCCGTCGTCGTTGAGGCGCAGGGTGGTACCAACGTGGTCGCCGGTGTCCTGCGCCCGGTGGGTATCCGGGTCGTGCTCGTCGTCGCCGCGATCGCCGACGGTCATCAGCAGGGTGCCGTCCGGCTTGAAGTCGATCCGCGACCCGTAGTGGCGGCCCGGGGTGGCGGCGGCATCGGCCACGAAGATCTCCTCGAGGTCGGTCAGCCGCGGCGCGCCGTCATCGAGGCGCGCCCTGGCCAGGGCCACGGTGGTTTCGTTGGCATCCCCCCGCGCGTACGTGAAGTACACCCAGCGGTTGTCGGTGAAGTCCGGATGCAGGGTGATATCCAGCATCCCGCCCTGGTTGCGCGCGTGGATGCGGTCGGGCCCGCCGGACAAGCGCTCCACCCGGCCGTCTTCGACCCGATTGATGCGACCCGGCCGTTCGGTGACCAGCATGCCACCTTCGGGCAGGAAAGCCAGTCCCCAGGGGTGTTCCAAATCGGTGGCGACTTGCACGATGCGCACACCGTGATACTCCGTATCGTGATGAGCCTCGATGACCTCTTCGGCCAGGGCGGCCCCGCCGATCAGCGAGAACCCGGTCAGGGTGGCGATACGCGGCGTGACTCGGACCATGGCGCCTGCTCCATGCTAGCGTAGACCTTATACGGCCCTTACCATTCAAGCAGAGGAGGTCCGTCGTGGACAGCATACGCTCGCGAACCGGCGTTCCGGTGGAGGTGATCGATCTCCACTTCCAGGGCAAGGCCGGGCGCATTGCCAGTTTCCTGATCCGTCATCAAGGCGGGGCGATGCTGATCGAGAGCGGCCCCGGCAGCACGATCGGCGGCTTGGAGTTCGAGCTTCGGCGGCGGGGCCTGGCGCCGACGGATATCACCCACCTGCTGCTCACCCATATTCACCTCGACCACGCCGGTGCCGCCGGTTGGCTGGCCCGTCAGGGCGCCCATGTGTACGTGCACCCGCGGGGTGCCCCCCATCTGATCGACCCCGGCCGTCTGCTCGATAGCGCCTCGCGGATCTATGGAGACGACATGGATCGGCTCTGGGGGGAGTGCCTGCCGGTGCCCGAGGAGCAGATCACCACACTCGATGACGGTGACGAGGTCGCCGTGGGCGGAGTCGGCGTGGTCGCCCTGGACACGCCGGGGCATGCCGAGCACCACCTGGCCTTCCAGCTCGACGATGTCTGCTTCACCGGTGACGTGGGCGGCGTGCGCATGCCCCACTCAGGGGTGGTCATCCCGCCCGCGCCGCCACCGGAGTTCGACCCGCAGCGGTGGCGGCAGAGCTTGGCGCACATCGCTGCGCAACAACCGGAGTACCTGGCGCTGACCCATTTTGGCCTGTTCCTGGATCCGCCGGAGCATCTGGCGGCCCTGCGCCGTGGCCTGCGCGACCTGACGCGCTGGGCGGACGAAACGGTGGCCGAGGCGAACGATGTCGCCGATCTGCAGGCCCGTTACACCGCCTGGCTAGAGGCGTGGGCGCTGGAGCAGGGGCTGGATCCGGCGGACTGGGCCGGGCATCAGGCGATCAATCCGGCCTGGATGTCCGCACTGGGGCTGCGGCGCTACTGGAAGCAGAAGCAGGGCTGACGTCCTGCATCCCGATACGACGAGGAGGCTGCATGGCAGCGGGGTCTAGCTACGATGATCTGCCCATGGAGTGGGTGGGCAATTGGGCCGGGCGGCGCGCTGCGCTGACCCCGGAGCGGATGGCGCTCTACGAGCCGGACAGCGAGCGTTGCATCACCTATCGCCAGGCCGATCAGCGGGCCGAGCGTGCTGCGGCCCTGTTGACCGAGACCCTGGGGATCGGCCCCCGCGAACCGGTCTGCCTTCTGTCGCGCAATCGGCTCGAGGCGGTCGATCTCTATCTTGCCTGTGGCAAGACCGGTGTGATCCTGGCGCCGCTGTCTTACCGCCTGGCGCAACCTGAGCTCAACGACCTGGTCCGGCGGGTTGCGCCGCGCGCCCTGTTCTACGATGAGGCCTTCGCCGAGCTGGCCGCGGACCTGGATTTGCCCGCCGGCGCCCAGCGTGTCGAGCTGGCCGATGGGCGCGGCCGGTGGTTCGAGGCCGTGGATGCGGGCGAGGATCCGCGCACCGGTCAGAACCGTCCGCTGGCCCTCTCGGACCCGTGTCTCTACGTGCACACCGGTGGAACCACGGCCACGCCCAAGATCTGCGTGGTTTCCCATCGGCAGATGGTCTGGAACGCCGTGGACATTCTGGTCAGCAGTGGCGGATCGCTCGGGCCTCAGCAGGAGCTGCTGACCTTTCCGTTGTTCCATATCGGTGGCTGGAACACCCTAACTCCGGTGTTCTACGCCGGCGGCTACACCGTCATGCCGCGCAGCTTCGACGCCGGGCAGGCCCTGGAGCTGATCGAGGTGGAGGGGATCACCCATTTCGGTGCAGTTGAGGCCATGCTGCAGTTAATGGCCGAGCATCCGCGCTTCGCCGGGGTGGATATGAGCACGCTGGAGCAGATCACGACTGCCGGTGCGCCCTGTTCCTCCTGGACCATGCAGCCGTTCTGGCAGCGGGGGATCCGTGTCAGTCAGTCCTACGGGATGACCGAGGCGGGTCCGTCGAACTTCCTCTATGTCGGTGATGATCAGGGCATCGATGAACTGCGCGAGCACCACGACTCGGTGGGCACCTCGATGTTTCACACGGACTACCGCATCGTCGATCCCGAACGGCTAGAGCCGGTGCGCCGGGGTGAGGTCGGCGTGCTGCTGATGCGCAGCCCCCACAACTTTGACGGCTACCTCGACGAGCCCGAGCGCAGTGCCGGGGCGCTGCTCGCGGACGGCTGGGTCTACAGCGGTGACCTGGCTCACGAGGATGCTGAGGGCTATGTGCGCCTGGTCGGCCGCGCGGACAACATGTTTATCAGCGGCGGCGAGAACATCGCCCCGGAGGAGGTGGAGCAGGTCCTGCTGCGCCACGCCGGTGTTCGCAAGGCGGCGGTGGTGGGCGTGCCCGACCCGCGCTGGGGTGCGGTGCCGGCGGTTGCGGTGGTCGCACGCGAGGGTGCCGATGTCGATGCGGCGCAGATCCTACAGTTTGCCGAGCGGGAGCTGGCACGGTACAAGGTGCCGCGGTTGATTCGCTTTTACGAGGATCTGCCGCTGACCGGCGCCGGCAAGGTGGACCGCAACCGCGTCCGCGAGCAGCTTGCCGGGGAGGCAGGGGCGTCATCGGGAGAGGAGTAGGCATGACGGATCGATTCGGTAACGCGCGGGTGCTGGTGGTGGCGGGTTCCGACTCCGGGGGCGGGGCCGGCATTCAGGCGGACCTGAAGGCGGTGATGGCGCTCGGCGGCTACTGCAGCACGGCGATTACCGCGCTGACGGCGCAGAACACCCGGGGTGTCCAGGATGTGCACACGATCCCGCCCGGTTTTGTGGCCGCTCAGATGCGCTCGGTCCTCGCCGACATCGGTGCCGACTGCGTGAAAACGGGCATGCTCCACGACACTGCGGTCATCGATGCGGTGGCCGCCGAACTCGACGCCCTGGCGCCCGGCGTGCCGCTGGTGGTGGACCCGGTGATGGTCGCCCAGAGTGGCGATCGACTCCTGGCCGAAGCGGCCGCCGAGCGGCTCGGCGATGTGCTGCTGCCACGGGCAACCCTCCTCACCCCCAATCTGCCCGAGGCGGAGGTACTACTCGGCCGATCCGTGCCGGGCACCGAGGCCGGCCTGCGGGAGGCGGCCCGAGCCCTGCGCGGTTTCGGCCCCGGAGCGGTCCTGGTCAAGGGCGGGCATGCGGCCGGTGAAGAGGTTATCGATTGCCTGGCTACGCCGGACGGCGAGATGTGCTTTCGTAGCCGACGGATCGACACGACCTCCAACCATGGCACCGGGTGCACCCTGGCGAGCGCCATCGCTGCCGGGGTCGCCCGGGAGCTGCCTATGGCCGATGCCGTCGCCCGCGCCCGGGACTACCTCCAGGAAGCCCTGCGCACGGCCCGCGGCCTTGGATCCGGGGCGGGGCCGGTGAACCACGCCTTCAATGTGCCCCCTTATTGATTGAGGGGGTGGCGTGATGCGGCAAATTGGCACAGAACGAAAAATGGACTAGACTGGTCCACAATAGAATCGCTCAAAACCGTGAGGGCTGTGCCATGTACGCGAACGCCGATCCGAACACCCTGGTGCAGGTTACCGCCCGTGGTCGCTACGCCGTTGGCGCAGTGCTGCACATCGCGCTCCACGACGAGATCGGCCCGGTCCCGCTGGCCGAGATCTCGGTCTGTCAGAATATCTCCACCTCCTACGTGGATCAGATCTTCGCCGATCTGCGGCCACACGGGATCATCGAGGGCATCCCCGGGCCGGGGGGCGGGTACCGGCTGGCCCGTCCGGCGACTGAGGTGACGGTGGCGGAGATCATCGCGGCGGTGGAGCGGCGCGAGGCCGGAACCCACTACCGCAGCGCGCTTGAGGGTGCGGTCTGGAGCCGGCTGATGGCGGATATTGCCCACTTCATGGAGCGGCTCACCGTGGCCGATCTGGTGGAGCGTCCGGCGGCGCGGGAGTGGCTTGCGCGGCAGTATCGAACCGGTCCGTGGCGGTGCGAGGTGTGCGGCGTGCTCACCGAGCGGGGCCCGAAGCATGCCGGTCATCGGGCGGGACGTTCCCGACGGGCGCGGTAGGACCGCCTCCGCCGGGGGGTCCCCCGGGGCGGTCAGCCGAAACGCTGCTCGACGTAGGATTCGACGATCTGCTCGAACTCTTCGGCGATGCGCTCCCCCTTGAGGGTCACGGAGCGCTCGCCGTCGATGAAGACTGGGGCCGAGGGCTGCTCGCCGGCGCCCGGCAGGCTGATGCCGATATCGGCGTGGCGGCTCTCGCCGGGGCCATTGACCACGCAACCCATCACCGCGATGCGCAGCCCCTCGACACCGGGGTAGCGTTCGCGCCACTCCGGCATGCGGGCATCGATATGGCTGCGGATGTGCTCGGCGAGACGCTGGAAGAAGTCGCTGGATGTGCGGCCGCAGCCGGGGCAGGCCGTGACCCGCGGCGTGAAATCGCGCAGCCCCATGCTCTGCAACACCTGCTGCGCTACCTCGACCTCGCGGGTTCGGGCGCCTCCGGGATCCGGCGTGAGCGAGACGCGGATGGTGTCGCCGATCCCCTCTTGGAGCAGGATGGCCAGGGCCGCCGAGGAGGCGACTACGCCGGGCACCCCCATGCCGGCCTCGGTCAGGCCCAGGTGGAGGGGGTAATCGCAGCGCCGGGCGAGGTCGCGGTAGACCGCCACCAGATCCTGGACGCCGCTCATCTTGCAGGAGAGCACGATGCGATCACCGGGCAGGCCCAGCTCCTCGGCGCGTTGCGCGCTCTCCACCGCCGAGGTGACCACCGCATCGCGCATGACGGTCTCCGGCGGCAGCGGCTCCGTTCGCGCCGCATTGGCGTCCATCAGCCGGGTGAGGACGCTGTCGTCGAGGCTTCCCCAGTTGACGCCGATCCGCACAGGCAGGTCGTAGGTGCAGGCGATCTCGATCATCTCGGCGAACTGCGGGTCGCGTCGGCTCCCTTTGCCGACGTTGCCGGGGTTGATGCGCATCTTGGCAAGGGCCTCAGCGCACTCCGGGTGGCGGCGCAACAGCTTGTGCCCGTTGAAGTGGAAGTCGCCGACAAGCGGTACCTCGGCCCCCATACGGGCGAGGCGCTCGCGGATGCGCGGCACGGCCGCGGCGGCCTCCTCGTTGTTGATGGTGACCCGCACGAGCTCCGATCCGGCCCGGGCCAGATCGGCGGCCTGGACCGCGGTGCTCACCTCGTCAGCGGTGTCGGTGTCGGTCATCGACTGGACCACGATCGGTCCATCGCCACCGATGCTCAGGTCACCGATGCGGACGGTTCGACTGCGGCGCCGGGGCGCCGGCTCGGCTTCCAGGGGACGGGTTTCTGCATCCATGGCCGGTATTGTAGCCCAATCCGTCGTCGACCCGGAAAACATTCGTCTTTTACGATGCCGAAAGGCCGCGGTGTCCCCGCCGTGGCGACACGAACCTGGGAGGCACCATGATCGAACTCTACAGCTGGCCAACCCCCAACGGACAGAAAGTGCACATCGCCCTCGAGGAGATGGGGCTCGCGTACCGGGTCCACGGTGTGGATATCGGCAAGGGCGAGCAGTTTGCCGAGCAGTTCCAGCGCATCAGCCCGAACGGCCGCATACCGGCGATCGTCGATAGCGAGGGGCCCGGCGGGCAGCCGTTCTCCGTGTTCGAGTCCGGGGCGATCCTCATCTATCTGGCGGAGAAGAGCGGGCGGTTTCTGCCGACGGATCCGGCCGCGCGGATGCGCGTGATCGAGTGGCTGATGTTCCAGATGGGTGGCGTCGGACCGATGTTCGGTCAGGCGGGCCACTTCCGCAACCAGGCGCCGGAGCGGGTGGATTACGGCATCGAGCGCTACACCCGGGAAACGGAGCGCTTGCTCGGGGTTCTGGACCGTCGGTTGGGCGAGGTGCCCTATCTGGGTGGGGCGGCCTACAGCATCGCCGACATGGCGACCTATCCGTGGGTTCAGGTGGCCGAGCGCCTGGGGCAGCGCATGGGCGACTTCCCCAACGTGCTGCGCTGGTCGGATGAGATCGGCGAGCGCCCTGCGGTGGAGCGGGGGATGGCGGTGCTTAGGCAGCAGTAGGCTGGGGCCCCGGGGCGCGGCCCGAGTGGGCCGCGCTAAGGTTGTTTACCCGGGTCCGGGGTGATCCCGTGCTGGATGATCTCCGTGGCTGCTGCCAGGACATCGCTCTCGGGGGTGCCGTCCTCGCTCCAGATCAGGTGGCGTTTGCCCATGAAGAATGCGATCCCGATCAGCGCCAGTGCCTGGGTGTAGGGATCCCCGCGGCGGACTTCGCCGCGGGCCTGTGCTGCCTCGAGGCGCTCGGCGTAGCCTCCTGCCAGGGTCTGGAAGTACCACCGATGCGCTTCCGGATCGACGAACTGCGACTCCATCACGATCCGGTAAAGGTTTTCGTGCTCGCGGCAAAAGCGTAGGAACGCCTCCAGGCCGATGCGCTCAGCTTCGGCACGGTTTGCCGCGCCCTCGATGGCTTCGCTGAGATAGCGGCGCATGGTGCGGTTCATGTGCTCGACCAGCGCGCGGAAGATCTCCTCCTTGGAGCGGTAGTAGAGGTAGAACGTCCCCTGGGCCACCCCGGCGCGCTGGGTGATGCTGCTGATCGATGCGTTGTGAAAGCCCTTCTCGCCGAACTCCACCTCGGCGGCGGCGAGCAGGTTGCGGCGCGTGCGCTCGCCGCGCTCCGTAGCCGGCCCCACCCCCTGGGTCAAACCGGGTCTGGTCTTCTCCATGGCCATCCCGCAATTGGCTGGTTAACCTGCTCAAATTAAGTTGGCCGGTTTAACCCTGTCAAATCTGCCGGGAAACGTGGAAGTGAGGAGGTGCCCCCGTGCAAGCCGTCGACCGCCTGCTGCAGATCATGGAGCGCCTGCGGGACCCCGAGCGCGGGTGTCCCTGGGACGTGGAGCAGGATTTCCACTCTATCGCGCCGCATACCGTCGAGGAAGCTTACGAGGTCTTCGATGCGATCGAGCGCGGTGACATGGATGCGCTGCGGGATGAACTCGGTGACCTGCTGCTGCAGGTCGTCTTCCACGCGCGCATGGGCGAGGAAGGCGGGCACTTCGACCTGGAGTCGGTGGCCGAGACGCTCGAGGCGAAGCTCATCCGCCGGCATCCGCATGTCTTTGGGGCTGCGCGGGTGGCTGAACCGGAATCCGTGACCCATCATTGGGAGGCGATCAAGGAGCAGGAACGTGAGCATCGGGGCGAAGGCGACAGCGCCCTCGATGGGGTGGCGACGGCACTGCCGGCCTTGGCTCGGGCCACCAAGCTCCAGCGCCGGGCGGCGCGGGTGGGGTTCGACTGGCCGGACTACCGGGGCGCGGCTGCGAAGATCCGTGAAGAGCTGGCCGAAGCGGAGGCCGAGGTGGACGGGAGCCCCGAGCGTCGCGAGGCCGAGGTCGGCGATCTGCTTTTTGCCGTAGTCAATTTGGCGCGCCATCTCGACGTCGATCCGGAAACGGCCCTGCGTCGCGCCGGTCAGCGTTTCGAGGCGCGCTTTCGTGGCGTGGAGGCGGAGTTCGCCGCGCGTGGTGAAACCCTCGGGGCGCAGTCGATCGATGCCCTGGAGGCGGCTTGGCAGAGGACGAAGGGGAGGGAAGGGGGAACGTGACCGGGTCGGCGGCAGATCCAGGGAGGGAGCGGCGTATGCCGCCGGCAGTGCAGGGGCTTAGCCGGGTCGTCCCGCTCCTGCTCGCCCTCGGGGTCTTCGTCGCCGTTTTGATCCTTGCCGGCGTGCTCGCGCACTGGCTGGAGGAGTATCGCCTGGAGCAGGCGCGCTCGCAGGTGACCGAGGAGGCTTCGGCGCTGCGGGGACGGATTGAGGGGGAGCTGAACGCCTCCGTGTCGCTGGTCACGGGGCTGGGCGTCCTAGTAGGGGCGGATCCCGAGATCGACGGGCGGCGATTCGCCGCGATCGCGCAGCGGATGATGCGCCCCGAGTTTCACATCCGCAATATCACGCTGGCCCCGGACAATGTGATCCGCTACGTCTACCCGCTGGCCAGCAACGTCCGGGCCCTGGGCCTGGATATCAGCGAGCATCCGGCCCAGAGTCCCAGTCTCCAGCGCGTCATGGCCACCAGCGCCCCGGTGGTTGCTGGTCCGACGGAGCTGGTCCAGGGGGGCGAGGCGCTGATCGTGCGCGTTCCAGTCCATGAGGATGATGGGCGCTACTGGGGGGTGGCCAGTGTCCCGCTGGATCTCGACAGCTTCTACCGTGCTGCCGGGTTGCGGGAGATCGAGCAATCCGGTTTGCAGATTGCCCTGCGCGGGCGGGACGGGCTCGGCCGGAAGGGCGGCGTCTTTTTCGGCGAACCGCTTGTCTTCGAGCGGAATCCGGTGCGCATGGATATCACGTTCGGGGCATCCAGCTGGCAGCTGGCGGCTATTCCCGAGGGCGGATGGCAGGCGAAGGCCTCGTTGCCGGCCTGGTGGTGGTGGGTCTGGGCCGGCGGCGGCGTGATGCTGGCCCTGCTAGGCGGTGTGGTGGCTCGCCAGGCCCTGTGGCTGCGCTTTCTCAAGAATCGGCTTGAGGCCATCATGGCCACCATCCCCGATCTGGGGTTCGTGATTGATGATCGTGGGCAGTTCCGGGAGGTTTTCGGCGGGCAGGAGCGGCGCCTTTACCGGGATTTGCGCAACCTGGTCGGGCGGCGGCTGCATCAGGTGCTGCGCTTCGAGCTGGCCGAGAGCTTTCTTGAGAGCATCCAGCAGGCACTGGCCGAGCGGCGGCTGGTGACGCTGGACTACGAACTCGATATGGATGAGGTCGAGGGCGGCGGCGAGCACGGACCGCGCGGGCGCCAGTGGTTCGAGGCGCGGATCTACCCGCTGCCGCCTGGGCTGGAGGCGCGCCCCTCGGTGCTGTGGCTCGCCTACAACGTCACCGAGAGGATGCAGGCGTTGGCTGAGGCCGAGCGGAGCCAAGAGCAGATGCGACATATGGCCCTGCACGACCACCTCACCGGTCTGGCCAACCGGGCGCTGCTGCTCGATCGCCTGGAGAAGGCGCTGGAGTGGGCGCGGCGCAACCGCGAGTCGGTGGCGCTGCTGTTCATCGATCTGAACCACTTTAAGCCGATCAATGACGAGCACGGCCACGAGGTCGGAGACCGGGTCCTCCAAGAGTTGGCCACGCGCCTGACCGGTGCTGTGCGGGAGGTGGACACGGTGGCCCGCCACGGTGGCGACGAGTTCGTCATCCTGCTCGAGGGCGTGGACAGCCGGCGCGCCGCCGAGCGGGTGGCCGACAACATCGTCGCCAGCCTCGACGAGCCGGTGACCGTCAACGGCTTGGCTTTCCCGGTCTCGCTGAGCATTGGCATTGCCCTGTATCCCGAGCACGGAAGCTCGGCGGACGAGCTCCAGCGCGTCGCCGATGACGCCATGTACGCCGCTAAGGCCGATCGCTCGTGCAGTACCTACGCCTTCGGGGCGCCCCTGGCCGGACCGTATACAGCGGACTAGCGCAGCAGGAGCACCGCGGCGACCGAGCGGTCCTCGCCGAGGAGGAGGTTGAATGTCCTGCAGGCGGCGCGGGTATCCATGGCTTCAAAACCGATCCCGGAGCCGATCAGCGCCCGCATCAGCTCGCGATCGGGGAAGGACTGCTCACTTCCGGTGCCGAGCAGGATCAGCTCCGGTTCCAGGTCGATGGCCGGCTGCAGGTCGGCGAGGGTGAGTTCCTCCAGGCGCTCGGCGCGGATATCCGTGCTCAGCAAGGTCGGTGTCACCAGGACGCTGGTCTGGTACTCGGTCTGATTGATGCGGATCCAGCCCGGTTCGAAGGCGCGGATCCGGTAACCGGCATTGCCGTGATCTTGGGCGAGTTTCATGGGCTCAAGCCTCGATCTCGTTTGACAGTCCTGCCCCGGGTGAGTACGTTCACAGGCTTCATTGCCCCCGGTCCCTACACTGCATTCCTTGAGGTTCGCCCGTGGACTCCGATCTGCCGAAAGCCGACTTCCCTCGGATCAAGCGGCTGCCTCCGTACGTCTTCAACATCGTCAACGAACTCAAGGCGGCCGCACGCCAGCGGGGCGAGGATATCGTGGATTTCGGGATGGGCAATCCCGACCAGCCGACGCCCCAGCATATCGTGGACAAGCTCTGCGAGGCTGCCCAGCGACCCGACACGCACCGGTATTCGATGTCGCGGGGGATCCCGCGACTGCGTCGGGCGGTGGCTAACTGGTACGCCCAGAACTTCGATGTGCACCTCGACCCGGAGAGCGAGGCCATTGTCACCATCGGCTCCAAAGAAGGCCTGGCCCACCTGGCCCTGGCCACTCTGGGGCCGGGGGACGCCGTGCTGGTGCCCAACCCCGCCTACCCGATCCACCCCTACGGCGTCGTGATCGCCGGAGCGGATATCCGCCACGTGCCCATGATCCCGGGCGGGGACTTCTTCGTGGAGCTCGAGAAGGCGATCCGGGATACCTACCCCAAGCCCAAGATGCTCATCCTCAACTTCCCGTCGAACCCGACGGCGCAGTGTGTCGAGCTGGACTTCTTCGAGAAAGTGGTCGAGATCGCCCGCAAGGAGGGCATCTGGGTCGTGCAGGATCTGGCCTACGCCGAGATCGTCTTCGACGGCTACAAGGCCCCGTCGATCCTGCAGGTGCCGGGTGCCAAGGACGTGGCGGTGGAGTGTTACTCCCTGTCCAAGACTTACAATATGCCCGGCTGGCGGATCGGGTTCGTCTGCGGGAATCCGGACTTGATCGCCGCCCTGGCACGGATGAAGTCGTACCTGGATTACGGTATGTTCACGCCCATCCAGGTCGCCGGCATCCTGGCGCTGGAGGGGCCGCAAGACTGCGTCGAGGAGATCCGCGAGATGTACCGGGCCCGGCGCGATGTCCTCTGTGATGGGCTGGAGGCGGCCGGATGGCCCGTGGAAAGGCCGAAGGCGACCATGTTTGTCTGGGCCCGTATCCCCGAGGCGTATCGGGAGATGGGCTCGCTGGAGTTCTCGAAGAAGCTGCTGGCCGATGCCAAGGTGGCGGTCTCCCCAGGGATCGGCTTCGGCAGTTACGGCGATGAGTATGTCCGTTTCTCGTTGATCGAGAACGAACACCGCACGCGTCAGGCGATTCGCGGCATCAAACAGATGCTGCGGCGTGATGATGCTTGCTGAGCCCGCGCCCTGCGCGGCGGGCTGGAACCGCTCAGATTCGGAGGTGAGGATTGAAACCGGTTAATGTGGGGATGCTCGGCCTCGGTACCGTGGGTTCGGGGGTGGTCAATATCCTCGAGCGCAATGCCGATGTGATCAGCCGGCGCGCCGGGCGCGAGATCCGCGTTACCCACGCCTCGGCGCGCCATCCGGAGCGCCCGCGCAGCTGCCGCCTGGAGGGGATCCGCCTGACCACCGATCCGTTCGAGGTGGTCGACGACCCGGAAGTGGAGATCATCGCCGAGCTGATCGGCGGCTACGAGCCGGCCCGGGAGCTGGTGCTGCGTGCGTTGGACAACGGCAAGCACGTTATTACCGCCAATAAGGCGCTGATCGCCTCCCACGGCAACGAGATCTTCGCCCGGGCGCGGGAGAACGGTGTTACGGTGGCCTTCGAGGCAGCGGTGGCCGGCGGCATCCCGATCATCAAGGCCGTGCGCGAGGCGCTGACCGGTAACCGCATCGAGTGGCTCGCGGGGATCATCAACGGGACCTCGAACTACATCCTCACCGAGATGTTCTACGAGGGCCGGGATTTCGGAGACGTCCTCGCCGAGGCGCAGCGCCTGGGCTACGCCGAGGCGGACCCGAGCTTCGATGTCGACGGCACCGACGCCGCCCACAAGCTGACCATCCTGGCCTCCATCGCCTTCGGCATCCCGCTGCAGTACGACAAGGTCTATGTCGAGGGCATCGATCATATCACGCGCGAGGACGTGGCCTTCGCCGAGGAGCTGGGTTTCCGGATTAAGCACCTGGGCCTGGCCTTCCATGAGGAGAACGGCTACGCGCTGCGCGTGCACCCGACGCTTCTGCCGCGACGGCACATGCTGGCCAACGTCGACGGCGTCATGAACGCCGTCATGGTCAAGGGCGACGCCGTCGGGCCGACGCTCTACTACGGCGCCGGTGCCGGCGCCGAGCCGACCGCCTCGGCGGTGGTGGCCGATATGATCGACGTGGTGCGCGAGTTCAACCTGGAGCCCGAGAACCGGGTGCCTTATCTGGCGTTCCATACCGAGTCCCTCTCGCGGGAGCCGGTGCTGCCCATGCGCGACGTCGAGACGGCCTACTACCTACGGCTCTCGGCGCGGGACGAGCCCGGCGTGCTGGCCGACGTCACCCGCGTGCTCGGGGATTTCGGGATCTCCATCGAGGCCAT
Organism: Halorhodospira halophila; assembly: GCF_016653405.1. Lineage (NCBI taxonomy): Bacteria > Pseudomonadati > Pseudomonadota > Gammaproteobacteria > Chromatiales > Ectothiorhodospiraceae > Halorhodospira > Halorhodospira halophila. The sequence goes on along the minus strand of NZ_NHSN01000002.1, from coordinate 72,520 downwards.
CATCCAGAAACAGCCGCAGGCCGGGGCCGATCACGTCCCGATCATCCTGCTGACCCACCGTATCCATGAGCGTCACATGGACGCGGCCATCGAACGCCTGGAGCACCTGGAGCAGGTCGATGGACGCGTCGTGCGCATCCGTGTCGAGAGCCTGGAGTGAGAGCATGCCCTTCCGACCCCGCTACACTGGACTGATCGCCAAGTATCTGGATCGGCTGCCGATCAGCGATGATGCCCGGATTCTCGGGCTGGGCGAGGGCAATACGCCGCTGATCCAGCTGACGCGGATCCCGGCGGAGCTCGGCCGCGACGTGGACCTCTACGTCAAGTTCGAGGGCCTGAACCCGACCGGCTCGTTCAAGGACCGCGGCATGACCATGGCGGTCACGAAGGCGGTCGAGCAGGGGGCCAAGGCGATCATTTGCGCCTCGACCGGCAACACCTCGGCCTCGGCCGCGGCCTATGCGGCCCGCGCCGGGATCAGCTGTTTCGTGCTTATTCCCGATGGCAAGATCGCCATGGGTAAGCTGGCCCAGGCGATCATGCACGGTGCGCAGGTGCTGCAGATCCGCGGCAATTTCGACGCCGGCATGCGCCTGGTCAAGGAGCTGGCCGAGCACGCGCCGCTGACCATCGTCAACTCCATCAACCCGTATCGGCTGCAGGGTCAGAAGACGGCGGCCTTCGAAGTGATCGAGGAGCTTGAACGCGCCCCGGACTACCACTGCCTGCCCGTGGGCAACGCCGGCAACATCACGGCCCACTGGATCGGCTACAGCGAGTGCGCCGGACGCAAGGGTGACGAGCAGCTGACCGCTGCCTGCGCCTTCTGCGAGGGGCATTGTCGTTACGCGTCCGCACTGGTGGATCGGCGCCCGCGCATGGTCGGCTACCAGGCGAGCGGCAGCGCACCTTTCCTGCGGGGCGGGCCAGTGGCTGAGCCCGAAACCGTGGCGACGGCCATCCGCATCGGCGATCCGCAGTCGTGGGATTACGCCCAGGCCGTTCGCGAGGAGTCCGGTGGGTGGTTCGATGAACTCAGTGACGAGGAGATCCTCCGGGCGCAGCGGATGCTCGCCGATCATGAGGGTGTGTTCTGCGAGCCGGCCTCGGCGACCTCGGTGGCGGGGGCCATGCGCGATATCCGCAGCGGCCGCATCCCCGAGGGCAGCACGGTGGTCTGTACCCTGACCGGGCATGGCCTCAAGGACCCGGATGTGGCCAGCGCCCAGGCCGGGGATGCGGTGCAGACCGTGGATGCCGACTATGAGGCCGTCCGCGAGGCCATTCTGAAGCGGCTTTGAACGCCCACCGTTTACGCCTGCGGATTCCGGGGCTGCTCGGGCCGCTTCCCGGGCGGCTGCCTCCCGGGGTGCTGGCACGCCAGCCGGCGCTGGAGACCTGGCTGGCCCGGGGCCGGCACGGCCCCTTGACGCCGTCGCCGGTGCCCGAGGCGGCCGGTGCCCTGGGATGGCTGGCCGACGGCGGGGATCCGGGCTGTGAGGCTTACTGGAGCCGTGCGCAGCCATTGCACCTGCGCCCGGAGGCAGCGGGTGTGCGCCTGGTGCAGGTCGCGATCAACGAGTTCGAGGCCGCGCGGCTGGAGACCGATCTGGCCGATCTGCTGGCCGGACGGCGCGTGCAGCTGCACCGGACATCCGCCGGGCGTTGGTACTTGCAGAGCCAGGCGCCGCTGCCGGAACGTCCCGCACCGGAACAAGTCTGCGGCCGTTTCATCGACGCCTACCTGCCGCGGGGAGGCGACGCCCTGAGGTGGGCGACGCTCTTCAACGAAGTCGAGATGGCCCTGTGTGACCACCCGGTCAACCGCGATCGGGAAGAGCGCGGCGAGCCGCCCATCAACGCCCTGTGGGCGTGGGGTAGCGGGCGGTGCCCTACGCCCCCGGCGTCGTTTCCCTGGCAGCGCCTGTTCAGCGACGATCCGGCCTGGTTGGGGCTCGGGGTGCTGGCTGGGGCCGAGGTGGCGGATCTGGCTGGATCGACGCCCATCCTCCCGGGGCCGGATACGCTGGTCGCGGTCCCTTGGGCGGAGCAGGCGCTGGCCGTGGATGATGGGGCGGCGTGGATCGACGCCGTGGCGGCGGTTGAGCGCGCGATCGCCGCGCCGGCGCTGGTGGCGCTGCGCGAGGCCGCTGCGCAGGGGTCGCGCTGGGATGCGCTGGAACTGTGTTTTCGGGCCGATGACCACGGTGTCACTTTGGGACGGCGGGAGCTGCGTCGGTTCTGGCGCCGGCCCCGGCCCCTCGGCGCCTGGGTCCGGGAGGGCGGCGAGGATGCCTGAGCGCATCCGGCGGCGTCCGGCGGGTGCACTTCCGGACGGCGTTGCGCAGGACCTGCACCCGGTCCTGCGGCGGGTCTATCAGCGCCGCGGCCTACGCGATGCCGCGGAGCTGGATCTGAGCCTGCGGCGGCTGCAACCGCCGACCGGCATGGCCGATCTGGACCGTGCGGTGGCTGCGCTGGTTCCGGCCCTGAGCCGGGGCCAGCGCATCGTGGTCGTCGGCGATTACGATGCCGACGGGGCGACAGCGACCGCGCTCATGGTCCTTGCGCTCCGACGTCTCGCTGCGGCGGCTGGCGGTGATCCGACGGCCGTCCAGTCTTTCGTTCCGGATCGGTTCTCGCTGGGCTACGGCTTGAGCGCGGCCGTCGTCGAACGGCTGCGCCCCACGGAGCCGGCCTGGCTGGTGACGGTGGATAACGGCGTCAGCAGTCTGGAGGGGGTCGCTGCGGCACACCAGGCGGGCATGGGTGTGGTGGTGACTGATCACCACGCGCCCGGCGCAGCGTTGCCGGCCGCCGAGGCGGTTGTGGATCCGCTACGCGATGACGACCACTTCCCGAGTACGGCCCTGGCCGGGGTGGGCGTGGCTTTCTACCTGGCTCTGGCGCTGCAGCGTGGCCTTGCGGCGGACGGGTGGCTCCGCGAGGAACCGGTCTCGCTGCTGGGGCTGCTGGATCTGGTCGCCGTGGGGACCGTGGCAGACCTGGTTCCGTTAGATCACAACAACCGCATCCTCGTCGAGCAGGGACTGCGCCGGATCCGCGCCGGTGTTGCCCGTCCCGGCATCGTCGCGCTGCTGGAGCAGGCCGGCCGCGAGCCTGCCGAGGCGACGGCGGCCGATCTGGCTTTCGCCGTCGGGCCGCGCCTGAATGCAGCCGGGCGCATGGACGACATGACCGCCGGGGTCGAGTGCCTGCTCGAGGAAGATCCGCATCGAGCCCGGGAGCGGGCGGTCGCGCTGGATGACCTGAATCGTCAGCGCCGCGCGGTGGAGTCGCAGATGACTGAGGAGGCACTGGCCGGGCTCGAGGCCCGCGCCGAGGATGTAGGCCTCGGCGTGTGCGTGGCGGCGGAGGGCTGGCACCAGGGGGTGACCGGGATCCTCGCTTCGAGGTTGAAAGAGCGCTATCACCGCCCGGCGGTGGCTTTCGCTCCGGCAGACCAGGGGATGCTGCGCGGCTCAGCGCGCTCGGTGCCCGGGCTGCATATCCGCGACCTATTGGCGCGCATCCACGGGCGTTCGCCAAAGCTGATCGAGTGTTTCGGCGGGCACGCGATGGCCGCTGGACTCACCATCGAATCCGGGCAGCTGGATGCGTTCCGCCGCGAGTTCGCCGGTGCGCTGGATGAGGCGCTGGGTGGTGAGTTGCCCGAGCTGCGTGTGGAGACCGACGGCGAGTTGCAACCGGAGGAGCTCAACCTGGAGACGGCCTGGGCCCTGCGCTACGGCGGTCCCTGGGGCCAGGGGTTCCCCGAGCCGTGCTTTGACGGCGTTTTCCGGATCCGTCAGAGCCGGGAACTGCGCGGTGGCCACCTGCGGCTGGAGCTGGATGCTGACCATGGCAATGGGCCCACTGTCCCGGCCATCGCCTTCGGTGGGGTCGAACGGGGTTGGAACCAACTGGAGGGTCCGGTTCGCGCGATCTACCGCCCGGAGGTCAACCGGTTTCGTGGCAGTGTCACCCTGCAGCTGCGCATCGAGTACCTAACCACCGCAGGTTGACCGGGAGGCGGGCCGTCCGGCCGCCTCCCGGCTCCGGTCTCAGTCTTCTTCCCGGGCCTCCGCGGTGAGGACCTCGTCGCCCGCTTCGCGCAGGAGCTGCGCAAAATCGGCGATGATCGCTGCGCTGGCATTGAGCAGGGCGTCCGGCAGCTCATCCGCGTCAACATCCGCGTAACGCTCCACCGGCTCCTTGCCGTGGGCCTTGCGGCGCTCATTGTGAAGCTCCAGCAACCGCTCCTCGCGTACCTTCTGCTCCTCCTGCCGGGTGGCCTTGTTCAGGGCGACCGAGGTGTCCTCCCGTATCTCGCGCTTGGCCTCAAGCTCCCGCTCCAGGGCGCGGAAGGTCTCGGTCTGATCCATCCGTGTCTGGTGGCGACGGGCCAGTTCGTCGATGATTGTCTCGAGTTCGATATGCACCGTGACATCGAGCCCGGCGATCTCCGTTGCCGGCAGCGGGTTCCGGGTGGCGCGCTCGCCGAACTCCTCGTGGCTGAACTCCGAGGGCAGGTGGATATCCGGTTTGACGCCCTCGAGCTGCGTGCTCTCGCCGGTGACCCGGTAAAACTGGGCCAGAGTCAGCTTGAGCTGCCCGGAACGCTCCTCGCCGGGGATGGCGTAATTGTCCAGGCCGATCATCTGCTGCACCGTGCCCTTGCCGAAGGTCTGGTCGCCGAGGACGATGCCCCGTCCGTAGTCTTTAATGGCCGCGGCGAAGATCTCGGAAGCCGATGCGCTGCGTCGATCGACCAGCACCCCCAGGGGCCCATCGTAGGCCGGCTCGCCCCTGGATTCGCCAACCTGCTCGGGGTGGCCGCGGGCGTCGCGAACCTGCACTGCCGGTCCGCCGCCGGTGAACATGGCGGTGAGGGCGGTGGCCTCGCGCAGGGCCCCCCCGGAGTTTCCGCGCAGGTCGATCAGCAGGCCGTCGATCCCCTCCTCGAGCAACTCCCCAAGCAGGCGCTGGACGTCACGCGTGGTGCTGCGGAAATCGTCCTGCCCGGAGTGCGCGGCCTCGAAGTCCCGGTAGAACTTCGGGATGGTGATCACGCCGACCCGCTGCTCCTCGCCCTGAGCGTCGGTCTTCTCGATGACCTCCTTGCGGGCGGCCTGGTCTTCCAGATCGACCTTGTTGCGGACCAGCCGCACCTCGCGCGGTGAACTCTCACTGGCCCCGGCTGGCGGCAGGACGTTGAGCCGGACCACTGACTCCTTGGGGCCGCGGATCATGTCCACGATCTCATCGAGCCGCCAGCCGACCACGTCCTTCATCTCGCCGTCGTCGCCGTCAGCGACGCCGATGATGCGCTCGCCCTCGCGCAGCTCACCGGACTGCTCGGCCGGACCGCCGGGGATGAGTTCGACGATCTCGGTGAAGTCCTGGTCCATGGTCAGCTTGGCGCCGATCCCCTCGAGCTGCAGCGACATCTGCATGTCGAATTCCTCCGAGCGCTGGGGCGAGAGGAATGTGCTGTGGGGGTCGTAGGCGCCTGCCCAGGCGCTCAGGAACTGGTCCATGATGTCTTCGTTGTCGGCATCCACGGCACGGTCACGAAGGGTGTTGTAGCGCCGCTCGAGGTTCTCGCGGATCTCCTCGGTGCTGCGCTCGGCCAGCTCCAGGGTCAGGGCATCATGCGTGACCCGCTGGCGCCAGAGGTCGTCGAGGGCGTCGCGATCGGCCGCCCAGTCGGCCTCGCTGCGGTCCTGCTCGAAGCGGCCGTCGCCGTCGAAGTCGAACCCCTCCTCGAGAAGCCCGAGGGCGAATTGGGTCTGCTCCGCGACGCGCTCACGGTAGCGGGCGTGCAAATCGTAGGCCGCCTCGAGGATCGCGTCCCCCTGACCGGGGCCGAGTTCGCCCATGCGCTCGCGGAACGCCTCGACGTCCTCCTCGAGGAGGAAGAAGCGGCCGTGGTCGAGCTGCTTCAGGTAGGTCTCGGTGGCCTGCTCCATGAGCTTCTCGTCGGACTCGGGACCGCCGTAGTGGTAGCGCTGGAGCAGATCGGCAACCACGCGTGCCTTTTCGAACTCGGTCTGGCCGGGCACCACGCCGTTCTCGCCGGCAGCTGCCGTCGGTATACCCGGTGATCCCGGCAGCGGAGCCGTGGAGAACAGGGCCAGGCCGAGTGCCAGCACAGGGGTCAACAACAGGTGACTTCGGGCCAAAATACGCCTCCAATCCAAGTATTCGGTTGCCGCGAGGCTTGTTACCTCACTTTAGCTCATCGCCCCCAGGCTTTTGGAAGCGACCTCGTATACGTCTTTCGACAGCGTATCGCGCTCAAGGATCCGTTCGAGTTGCTGGCGCATCGAGCGACGCCGGCCGGGGTCGTAGCGGCGCCACTGTGTCAGCGGTGCCAGCAGCCGGGCGGCGAGCTGCGGATTGCTCCGGTCCAGGCGCAGCACGTGATCGCTGAGCAGCCGGTATCCGCTGCCGTCCGGGCTGTGAAAGTGGGCCGGGTTGCCCTGGGCGAACGCACCGAGTAGGGCCCGGGCTCGATTGGGGTTTTCCAGGGTGAAGTCCGGGTGCTCGGTGAGCTGGCGCACCCGGTGGACGGTCTCCGGTCGATCGGCCAGGGCCTGCGTCCGGAACCACTTGTCGACCACCAACGGTTCCCCGGACCAGCGCTCGTAGAAAGCGTCCACCGCCTGCTCGGCCTCCGGGCGCGAGCTGTCCGCCAGTACAGCCAGGGCAGCCAGCCGGTCCGTGAGGTTGTCGCTGCGCTCGAGCTGTTCCAGTGCCCGGCTCAGGTGGCGCTCCGAGCCGGCGTGGAGATAGCTCAAGGCCAGGTTGCGCAGTCGGCGCCGGGCGGCTTCGTCCGGGTTGTAGCGCCAGGGGCCTGTCGCCTGGCTGTGCAGGATCAGCCAGTGCCCCTCCAGCGCCTCGCCCAGGCGGGCACGGACGCGCTGGCGGGCGTCGTGGATGGCCTGCGGGTCGACCACCTCCACCTGCTCGGCGAGGTAGGTCTCGGCGGGCAGGGTGAGTGCCTCGGCAACCAGCGCGGGGTCGGCTTCGGGCGCCTCGAGGGAGGTGCGGAATGCCTGCTCGAGCCGCTCCACCCCGTCGGGCCGCGGGGTGCCCCGCGCCTCGTCGAGGAGAACGCGCATGGCCAGCTGTTGCCCCGCTTCCCAGCGCGCGAATGGGTCGGTGTCATGGGCGAGCAGGAAGCCGAGGTCGTCGTCGCTGTACGGGTAGTGCAGCTTGACCGGCGCTGAGAAGCCGCGCAGCAGCGAGGGCACGGGGCGCTCTGGGCAGTCCTCGAAAACGAAGCGCTGTTCGGACTCGCGCAGTTCGAGTACGCGGGTGCGACTGTGTGCGGTGGAGTCCCGGGCCTCGCGGACCGCTAGCGGCGAACCGTCCTGGCCGATTAGCCCCACGGCCAGCGGGATGTGCATGGGATCCCGGTGCGGCTGGGTCGAGTTGCCGGGCAGGGATTGACGGCAGATCAGGGTGTACTCGTTCCGCTCCGGGTCGTAGTCGTCCTCGATCTCGATCTCAGGGGTGCCGGCCTGGGTATACCACAGGGCGAACTGCTGGAGATCGACCCCGGCGGTTTCCTCCATGGCGGCGAGGAAATCCTCGATGGTGGCGGCCTCACCGTCGTGGCGTTCCAGGTAGCGCCGCACGCCGCGCCGGAAGGCGTCGTCGCCGAGCAGCGTGTGGTACATGCGGATGACCTCGGCACCCTTGGCGTAGACGGTGGCCGTGTAAAAGTTGTTGATCTCCACGTAGGCATCCGGGCGGACCGGGTGGCTCATGGGCCCGGCGTCCTCCGGGAACTGGGCGGTACGAAGCAGGCGCACCTGACCAATGCGCTGGACCGCCTCGGAGCCGGTGGTCTCGGCAAACTGGTGCTCGCGGAAGACGGTCAGCCCCTCCTTGAGCGAGAGCTGGAACCAGTCGCGACAGGTGACGCGGTTGCCCGTCCAGTTGTGGAAGTACTCGTGGCCGATGACCGCCTCGATGTTCTCGTAGTCGCTGTCGGTGGCGGTGTCGGGGCTGGCCAGGACGAACTGGGTGTTGAAGATGTTCAACCCCTTGTTCTCCATCGCGCCCATGTTGAAGTCCCCCACGGCGACGACCATGTAGGTATCCAGGTCGTACTCTAGGCCGTAGTGTTCCTCGTCCCAGCGCATGGCTCGCTGCAGCGCAGCTAGAGCGTGATCGGTACGCCCCGTGTTCTCTGGCTCCACATAGAAATGGAGGGCTACCTCGCGGCCCGAGGCGGTTACGAAGGACGCTTCCTGACAGGCCAAGTCGCCGGCAACCAACGCGAACAGGTAGGACGGCTTGGGGAAGGGGTCGTGCCAGATGGCGTAGTGGCGCCCGTCGTCAAGTTCTCCCCGTTCGATGCAGTCGCCGTTGGACAGCAGCACCGGGCAGGTGGCGCGGTCGGCGACCACGGTGGTGGTGAACGGCGCCAGGACGTCGGGGCGATCCGGGTAGGGCGTGATGCGCCGGAACCCCTCCGCCTCACACTGAGTGCAGAACATGCTGCCGGAGCGGTAAAGGCCGGAGAGGGCGGTGTTCGCCGCGGGATCGAACCGGCTGACGGTCTCCACGCGGCAGCGCTCGGGGGCATCATAGAGGATCACCGCCCCCTGCTCATCCTGGTGCGCGCTGGGCTCCAGTTCGACCCCGTCGACGGTCAGCGCTTCCAGCTCCAGGAACTCTGCGTCCAGGCGCAGCGGCGCCTCATCGTCGGTGGCCGCAGGGTTGCGGCGCAGCTCCAGCGCCGCCTCCACGCGGGCCATGCCAGCATGGAGGTCCACGCGGAGGTGGATCCGGTCGACCAGAAAGGCGGGCGGACGATAGTCGCGCAGGCGGATGGTCTGCGGTCGGGGTGCACTCATGGGGACGCTCGTGTTGAATATAGCGAGGTGATCGGTGTGGAATAAGCAGCTTACCTGATCAGGGCACTCCGGGCACACGGGTGACCCAACGCGGGAGGCTGAATGTACGCAAGTTTCGGGGGGATCGGGGGCGGCGGCCCGGAGACGGGGCTGGAGCTGATCCGGTACGCGGGCAGCGACGGGGCATCGGATGCCGTGTTCCCGCCGCTGCTGTTCATCCACGGCGCCTTCGCCGGTGCCTGGTGCTGGGAGGTCCACTACCTGCCGCACTTCGCCGGCCTGGGCTACGAGGCTCACGCGCTGAGCCTCCGCGGCCACGGGGCGAGCGCAGGCCGGGAGACGCTCAACTCGGCCTCCCTGAGCCACTACGTCGAGGACGTGGCCGAAGCCGTCGAGTCGCTGCCACATCCGCCGGTGCTCATCGGTCACTCCATGGGCGGTTTGGTGGTGGATATCGCCCTGCGCCAGGGCGTACCGGCCGCCGGCGCTGTGCTTTTGGCCTCGGTGCCCCCAACCGGGCTCGCCCCCTCCGGCATGCAGATGATGCTGACCGAGCCGCGGCTGCTCTGGCAGATGGGCATTCTTCAGGGGTTCGGACCGGCCTGGGTCGATGTGGATGAGGCCCATCGGGCCCTGTTTGCGGAAGAGATGGATCCGGAGGTGCTGCTCGATTACACCAGCCGCATGCAGCCGGAGTCGCAGCTGGCCCTGTTTGAGATGGGTTTCCCGCGCTGGCCGCGATGGGGCGGCGTGTCCGTGCCGGTGGCGGTGATCGGGGCCGAGGAGGATGTCATCATCCCGCAGTGGATGGTGCGCACGACGGCGTGGCTCTATGGCGTGGAGCCACGCTGGATCCCCGGCGCCGGCCACGCCACCATGCTTGAGCCCAGTTGGCGCCGCGGCGCGGACTGCCTGGAACGGGCGCTGGCCGATCTGGTCCGGACGGGGGCGGGTCGGTCCTGAAGGTTTTCCGGCAACAAAGCAGGGAATTCGTGGTACCGCTTTGCGCCTCGTTAGGCTAGACTGATCGAGATAGTCCAACCCGAGGGGCGCCACTGAGAACGTCGGCTGGCGCACCGGCACCCGTCCAGGGGATGCTCGACGGGCTATTGAGCGGCCCTGCTACCGGGCGCATCAAGCATAGAGACTAAAAGACCGAGGAGTAGCCGATCATGAAACGCATTGTTCTGGCCGCGGGTACCGCGACCGCGCTGATCTTCGGCGGCATGGGGGCGGCCCTTGCCGACGGCGAATCCATCTACATCAACGGCACGGCTCCGACCTGTTCCTCGTGCCATGACCGCGGGGTGGCCGGCGCACCGGAGCTCAACGCGCCCGAAGACTGGGCCGACCGGCCCTCCTCGGTGGACGAGCTGGTCGAGAGCACGCTCGCGGGCAAGGGCGCCATGCCGGCCTACGACGGGCGTGCCGACCGCGAGGATCTGGTCAAGGCCATCGAGTACATGCTCTCGACCCTTTGATCCTGCGGGGCGGCCGGGTCGCCAGGGCCCGGCCGCCAAAGCGGAACCCCGCGCGAAGCTCAGCCCAACGCTCACGGCTACTCGGCGGGGAACCGCGCCACCTTCTCCAAGGTCTCCCCATTCCGCTCGATGACCAGCGGCAGCCAGGTGCCCGGCGCCTGACGGGACACGATGTGCTGCAGGTCGCGAGGATGCCGGATCTCGGTCTCCGCTGCCTTCACGATGCGGTCGCCGGCGGCCAGCCCGGCCTGATCGGCGGGTGTATCGGGGAAGACTTCGAGGATGGTCACCTTCGAATCGTCCTCCTCCATGGCGATGCCCAGACGCGGCGGATCGGGGGTGGCGCGCTCGGGCTCGAGCGCGAAGACGAAGTCCGCCCGATCGGCGTCCGGGCACGCGGCGGCGGCGTCGAGCGGCAGCAGGATGCGGATCGAGTCGTGGCCGAGATCCCGGAGCTGGTGGGCGATGCCGTCACCGTACTCGGCGTGACCCCTGCCGACGATGCCGACGACCGGGTCGCCGTAGGCCTCTAGGGCGGAGACCATCGACTCGGCCATCGCCCGGTCCCAGAACGTCTGCGCCTCGATGAACCGATCCAGGTCGGCATCGTTCTCGCCGGCGCCGGGGTGATGACGGAAGATACCCTGCAGGCGGTCCCGGTACGCCTCGCTGGCCGCTGCCGGCTGGCCGACGGATTCACGCTCGTCCTCATCCAGATCGTCGAAACCGCGTTCCCGCACGGCGCGCACGGTGTCTCGCTCAACGTTGAGGGCTTCGGCCGGCACGCGGTGCGCGCGGACGAATTCGAACAGTGGCATGTAGAGTTCGGCGTCGTAGCCCCAGACGCGCTGCCATTCGGTCTCCTCGAGGAACGCCTCGCGCGTCAGGTTGCCCGTGCGCCAGTCTTCTAGCGGTTTCTGTTTGCTGCGTGGGAACATCTCGAAGCCAATGGCCCCAAGCTCCCCTCGCCCGTGCAAAGCGGCCAGGGTATGGAGCTGCCAGCGGTGGTGGGCGGCATCGTCGTGGCGCTCGCCGAGCAGGATGAAATCGACGCCCTCGAGGGCATCGAGCACCTCATGGGTGCCGAGGGTGCGTTGGTGACCCGGATCGTACCATTGCCCCGGTTCGGCACAGGGGCTGGTGATGGCGCTGCCGGCAAACAAAAGGCCGGCGAGCAGGGTGGTGCTGCGCAGCAGGGGCGTGGACATGGGGCGATCCTTCCTGTGGCCTCGGCCCCATCTTAGGGCTCCTGGCCTGGGTTGGCGACCGCTGCCGGGCTTCGTCCCCGGCTGGGTGGTTCGGCAGGGCAGCGCTGCTGCGCGTACAATGGGATCCTACCGGATGGTACATCCGGTGCGGTTTCGATGGCGGCCAGGGGTAGGGTATGACCGATTTCAAGGGGATTCCGGTGAGCAGCGGTAGTGTCTTTGAACGCGACGGGGTGCGCACTATCAAGGACGGCGTGAAGCGCCGCGGCGATGGGCAGCAGGCGCCGCGCGCACGCAAGCCGCAGTGGCTCAAGGCGCGTGCTCCCGGCGGCGAGGGCTATCGTCGGGTGCGCGGTATCGTCCACGACCACCACCTGAGCACGGTCTGCGAGGAGTCCCATTGTCCCAATCTGGGCGAGTGCTGGAGCCACGGCACGGCCACCTTTATGGTTCTCGGATCGGTGTGCACGCGCACGTGCCGGTTCTGCTCCGTGGATACCGGCAACCCCAAAGGGCGTCTGGATGACCGGGAGCCGCAGCACTGCGCCGAGTCGGTGCGCCTGATGGGATTGCGCTACGTCGTTCTGACCTCCGTCGACCGTGATGACCTGCGCGATGGCGGAGCGGAGCATTACGCCCAGTGCGTTCGGGCGATCAAGGCGGAGAATCCGGAAACCGCGGTCGAGGCCCTCACGCCGGATTTCCGTGGCGATGAAGAGGCCGTGCGGACGGTGGTCGAGTCCGGGTTGGAAGTCTTCGCTCACAACGTCGAGGTGGTCCGGCGCCTCTCACCGCAGGTGCGCGACCCGCGTGCCGACTATGAGCAGAGCCTGGACGTGCTGCGGGCGGCCAAGCGGTTGCGCCCCGACGTGGTGACCAAGTCGAGCCTGATGGTGGGGCTCGGCGAGACGGATGCCGAGCTCCATGAGGCCTTCGAGGATTTGCGCCGGGCGGAGGTGGACATCGTCACCCTGGGGCAGTATCTGCAGCCGACCCGCAACCACCTTCCGGTGGAGCGGTTCGTGAGCCCGGACGAGTTCGAGGCCCTTCGCCAGGAGGGGCTCAGGCTGGGGTTCCGTGAGGTCGTCGCGGGTCCGCTGGTGCGTTCGAGCTACCGGGCGGACCGCGTGCTCGAGGGCAACAACGTCGGCTTGCCAGCCCCCGGCCCGGACGCTGGTTGACGGTGCCATGCCCGTCGCCCTGTCCGGACCGGCGTGTTGCCCGGAGGCCCTGCGGGCCCGCCTGACCGGGCAGGCCTGGCCTGAGCGCGGGTGGCGCCGATCCCCGGGGCACCCAGTGCCGGCATCGGTGCTGATCGCCCTGCTTGAGCCGCAGCATCAGCCGCGAATCCTGCTGACGCGGCGCGCCGGCGGCCTGCGTGATCACCCGGGGCAGGTGAGCTTCCCGGGGGGGCGCGTCGATCCGGCCGATGCCAGCGCCGAGGCGACCGCCCTGCGCGAGGCGCACGAGGAGGTTGGGCTCGAGCCCGACGCGGTGCGAGTCCTCGGGCGGCTCGGCCGCTACCATACGGGTACCGGGTTCGTGATCCAGCCGGTGGTTGCCGTCATTCGCAGCCCGGTCATCTGGCGGCCGGATCCGGGCGAGGTCGAGTCGGTCTTCGAGCTGCCCCTGGAACGGCTGCTCGAGGGGCGTGTCGACGGCGAGGTCCGGGTGCCCGGCCCCTTCGGACGGATCGAGCGCTTCCCGGCGCTGATTCATCAGGAGCAGCTGATCTGGGGGGCGACAGCAGGTATGCTCTGGCAACTCCGAGAAGCATTACAGGGCATAGGCTAAATGGCGGGACGTATGGCGGGCAGGGTGCGGTGTCGGATGGACGCTGCGCGAGGTGCAGGGTTGCTCGGGTCGGGGATCTGGTTGCTGTTGCTGGCGATGCCGGTCGTGGCTGACGAAGCCCCTCCGCCCGAGCAGGCGGGCGAGGGCGAGGTGGTCGACGAGGACGCCTTCGAGGAGCACGACTGGGATCGGACCCTTCACCGCTTCGAGCTGCAGGACGGCGTCGACGTCGTTGGTGAGGAGCAGACCGCCCGGGCGAATGCCGAGGATACCCTGCTGGATGTCGCCAAGCGCCATGCGGTCGGCTACGAGCAGATCCGCATGGCCAACCCGGGCGTCGATACCTGGCTGCCGGGGGAGGGCGCGGAGGTTCGCATCCCGTCACGCTACATCCTCCCCGATGCGCCGCGTGAAGGCGTGGTCATCAACCTGGCCGAGATGCGCCTCTACCACTACCCGGAAGACGAGCAAGTGGTGGAGATCTTCCCGGTCAGTATCGGACGCATGGACTGGTCAACCCCGCTCGGGCGTACCGAGGTCACCGGGAAGATCGAGGACCCGGCCTGGTACCCGCCGGAGTCGATCCGCAAGCAGGCCGAGGAGCGAGGCGAAACGATGCCACGCGAAGTGCCCCCGGGACCCGACAACCCGCTGGGTCGGCACGCCATCCTGCTCGACATCAGTGGCTATCTGCTTCACGGCACCAACCGCCCCTGGGGCATCGGGATGCGGGCCACCCACGGGTGCATCCGGCTGCATCCGCGGGATATCGAGTACCTCTACGATCAGTTGTCAGTGGGCACGCCGGTGAAGATCGTCAATCAGCCGTTCCAGGCAGGTTGGTCTGCCGACGGGGTGCTCCACCTCCAGGCGTTTCCGTTCTTCGAGGAAGACGATCCGTCGCGGGCGGAGCGCGTCGAGATGGCCGTCGAGAGTGTCGCCCACGCCCTCGGCGATACGGCCCATCGGGTGGACGGCGCGCGGGTCCGCGCGGCTGCCGATGAGCAGGACGGGCGGATCCGCCGTGTGTCCCGGAGTAACGCCACCCCGCATCGTCCGTCCGGGGAGTGAGCACCCCCCCAAGCCGCATAGCGGCTATCGGCGGGGTGCTGCGCCGCCGTGGGGTCGACGACCCTTGCTGCCATGCCCGGAGCGAAAAAAAAGCCCGACGCGGGGCCGGGCTTCCGGGGATGCCGGGCGTCGCGTTAACGCCCGGGGTTCCGACGGTTGGTTACTTCTGCATCGTCCGCTCGAACATGCGGTCGATCTTCTCCTCGTTGTCCTCAGCCTTGCGCAGCGCCTCCTCGGCGATGCTGTGTGCCTCGGCCGCCCGCTCGTCAGCGCCCTCGGCGGTGTCGCGGGCGTCTTCAGCGATGGCGCGGGTTTCGTCCATCTCGGCGTAGAGGTCCTCAAGCTCACGGTCCACCGCGGCGCCAATCTGATCCTCATCCACGGTGGCGCAGGCGGCGACCAGGCCGAAGGCGGCGCCGACAGCCGCGAGCTTGGCAACGGATGCGAAACGTTGAGGCATCGAGTATCTCCTTGTGCTGGGAAGGTTTTTTTGCGCCTATTCGTGTTTGAATGCTAGCGGATATACACGCGTGTGCCAATGCCCACAAGGCTGGCCAGCGCCTCGACCTGATCGTCTTCCAGCGCCACGCAGCCATCTGTCCAGTTGACATGCCGGTGGAACCGGACATCACCATCGCCCACCCCGTGGATGCCGATATGCCCGCCCAGAGCCGTCCGCTGGGGCGGACGACCCAGGCGGGCAAAGTCATCCAGAAAATCAAGATACTCCTCTTGGTCGATGGTCCCGTCATCCCGGGCCTTGCGCGCATTCTCCAGACTTGGGTAATTCAGCCCGAGAAAAAGATGGTACTGGCTCTCTTCATTGATCCGGTTGATGCGGAATTTTCCCAGCGGAGTGGTCCGGTCGCCGCGACGGCGGGTTTCCGCCGTGCCGTAGCGGCCCACGGCGAGGTTTTCAAAATGCGCGAAGGGGCGGTCCCCTTCAAACACGGTTATCCGGTAGGTATCGGTGTCCACCAGAACCCATCGTTCATCGTCCTCCGGCTTGAACGGCAGGTCGTTCGGCGGCTCCTGCTGCGCCGCGAGCAGACCCGGCGCAAGCAGTGCCAGGCAAAGGAGCAGCCGCGCCATCCGGCTCACGGTCGGCCTCCGGTCTGCAGCCACTGGTGCAGGTCCCCGGCATCGAACGGCCAGAACAGGCGCCCGCCGGGGTGCTCGCCCTCCAGGAAGGGGATGCGCTCCTGGAGCGCCGGGTCGTCCGGGAAGTGGTCGAGGACGTCGGCCTCGTGCAGCTGCAGCGGGGTGTAGGCCGCATAACGGCGGATGAGGTCGCGCGCCTCGTCGCAGAGGTGGCAGCCGCTGGTCCCGTAGAGCGTCACGGATTGGGTCATGGGTGGCGTGTGTGCCGCTGGCAACCGTACCTTGGCGTATAATACCCAGCCGGCCGGCCCCGGCAAACCATCGCTGAGTGACTGCAGAGAGGGACTGATGACCGAGCCGCCGTGCATACACGGGCGTTTGAGCGTGGCCCCGATGATGGAGTGGACCACGCCGCCGGCACGCTACTTCCTGCGCCTGCTGGCGCCCAACGTGCGTCTCTACACGGAGATGGTGCCGGCCGTGGCGCTCTGGCACGGGGCGGCGGAACGTTTTCTGCCGTTTCACCCGGCGGAGCACCCGGTGGCGGTGCAGTTCGGGGGTAGCGACCCGCAGGAGCTGGCCCACGCGGCGCGCCTCGCCGAGCAGTGGGGTTACGACGAGGTCAATCTCAACGTCGGGTGCCCCAGTGACCGTGTGCAGTCGGGGCGTTTCGGGGCCTGCCTGATGCTCGAGCCGGCCCGGGTGGCCGACTGCGTCGCCGCGATGCAGGCGGCCACCCGCTTGCCGGTGACGGTCAAAACCCGCATCGGGGTCGACGATCACGACAGCGAGGCCTTCCTGGACGCTTTCGTGGAGGCCGTGGCCGCAGCGGGGTGCCGGAGCTTTATTGTGCATGCCCGCAAGGCATGGCTTTCGGGGCTCAGCCCCAAGGAGAATCGCGAGATCCCGCCCCTGGATTACCTCCGTGTGCATCGGCTCAAGGCGCGGCGGCCGGATCTGGAGGTGGCGATCAACGGTGGTATTGCGGATGCGGCGACGCTGCGGGAGCAGCTGCAGTGGGTCGATGGGGCGATGATCGGCCGCGAGGCCTTCTCCAATCCCTACGTGCTGGCACAGTGGGATTGCATGCTGTTCGGAGGCGAGTTGCCCGGGCGTCGCGCTGTGGTGACCGCGTATCTGCCTTATGTCGAGGCGCGTCGGCGCGAAGGGGTGCCCATGAGCCAGCTGGTCAAGGTGCTCATGGGGCTGTTCAATGGATTGCCCGGTGCCCGCGCCTGGCGTCGGACCCTGACCGAAGGCAGTCAGCAGCCGGGGGCCGGCCCCGACGTGATCGAGCGCGCGCTGAAGTGCGTCGCCCATGGGGAGGCTGCATGACGGCGGCGCCTGCTGCCCGCTAGGCGTCGTGGGGCAGGGTCTCCAGCCTCCAGCCCTCTGGTTGACAGCGCAGCAGGCTGCCCTGATCGAACCAGTCACCCACCACGAAGCGTTTGCCCCAACCGAAGGGTGTGTCCAAGTCGTGAATGGCCGGACGATGCGTGTGGCCGTGGATGAGCCAGCGCACCTGGTGCTCCCTGAGTGCCGCATCCACCGCCACCGGGGTGACATCCATGATGGCCTCGTCTAGCTGCTGGTTCCGCTCGGTGCTGGCGCCGCGCGCCTGGCGCGCCTGCTCGAGTCGCTCCGCCACCGGCAGCGCCAGGAAGTGCTGCTGCCATGCGGGATCGCGCACCATGGCGCGGAACTCCATGTACTCGGCGTCATCGGTGCACAGGCTGTCGCCGTGCATCATCAGCGCGTGTTCGCCGTGGATGGTCACCACGCTGGGATCGGGGAGCAGGTGGGTGCCGCTGGCTGCGGCGAAATCGGCACCGAGCAGGAAATCCCGATTCCCGTGCATGACGTAGATATCCGTGCTCGCCGCGGCTGCACGGAGGGCCTGCAGGACGGGGTCGTCGGCGGAGACCGCGTCGTCGCCGATCCACGCCTCGAACAGGTCGCCCAAGATGTAGACGGCTTCGGCGCCCGGCGCCTCCTTCTCGAGGAAGCGCAGGAAGGTGTCCGTCGCAGCCGGGCGGCTGCGGTCCAGGTGCAGGTCGGCGATGACCAGAACGGGTCGGGGCATGGCGTCGGTCCGAGTCCGGTGTCATTAACGGAGCGCCAGTGTCCCTCGAGGGCGGAGCGCGGGCAAGGCCGTGGGATGCCCCCGGAATAGGGCGACGCTGTTAAAATGCCCCGCCATGAACGAGATGACCGTCAAGACGCGCTTTGCACCGAGCCCGACCGGGGCCCTGCACCTCGGCAACCTGCGCACGGCCCTGTTCAATGCCCTGCTGGCCTACGGCAACGGCGGGCGGTTCGTGTTGCGGATCGAGGATACCGATCGTGAGCGCTACAGCCCGGAGGCGACCCGCTCGCTGATGGGCGATCTG
Source organism: Halorhodospira halophila (assembly GCF_016653405.1). Lineage (NCBI taxonomy): Bacteria > Pseudomonadati > Pseudomonadota > Gammaproteobacteria > Chromatiales > Ectothiorhodospiraceae > Halorhodospira > Halorhodospira halophila. The sequence continues at coordinate 54,599 of NZ_NHSN01000002.1, read as the reverse complement.
CGCTGGCTGGGACTGGACTGGCAGGAAGGCCCGGAGGTGGGCGGTCCGGCGCCGCCGTACCACCAGTTTGACCGGGGATTTCTCTACGACGCCTACTACCGACAGCTCGAGGCCGAGGGGTGGGCTTACCCCTGCTTCTGCAGCGAGCGCGAGCTGGAGATGGCCCGGCGTGCCCAGCGCTCGGCCGGGCAGCCGCCGCGCTATCCCGGCACCTGCGCACGCCTCAGCGCCGATGAGGTGGCGCGCAAGCGCGCCGAGGGGGTGCAGCCGGCTCTGCGGTTCCGGGTGCCGAGCGGTGAGCAGGTGCGCTTCGATGATCGCATCCACGGTGAGCAGAGCTTCCGGACGGATGACATCGGCGACTTCATCATCCGCCGCGCCGACGGCACCGCCGCGTATCTGTTCACCAACGCTGTCGATGACGCGCTGATGGGGATCACCGATGTCCTGCGGGGGGATGATCACCTTACGAACACCCCGCGGCAGTTGCTCATCCTGAAGGCCTTGGGGCTGTCGGCGCCGCGTTACGGCCACATGGGGCTGATCACCGGGGCCGATGGCGCGCCGCTGTCCAAGCGCAACGGCAGTCGCTCCGTCGGTGAGTTGGCTCGAGAGGGGTATCTGCCCGAGGCCATGCTCAATTACCTGGCCCGGGTCGGGCACACCTGCGCGTCCGAAGCGCTGCTCGATCTGGCCGGCTTGGCCGAGGTCTTCGATCCGGCGCGTATCAGCACGGCGCCGTCGCGTTTTGACCCGGACCATCTGCGGCACTGGCAGGACGAGGCGGTGCACCGCAGCCCGGCGCGGCGCCTGCGGCCGTGGATGGGGATCGATGCCCTGGTGCCCCCCGGGTACGCCGACGACCTGGTCAACGCCGTGCGCGATAACGTGCGTTTCCCGGCGGATGCGCGGGACTGGGCCAAACGGGTCTTCGCCGGGCCGCCGGGGCTCGATGCCGACGCCGAGGCGGCCATCGTCTCGGCGGGGCCGGAGTTCTTCGAGGCTGCCGTGGGTGCCGCTGAGGAGGGCTACACCCGGTTCAAGGGGCTGACCGAGGCGGTCAAGGAACGTACCGGGGTCAAGGGCAAGCGACTCTTCATGCCGCTGCGCGCGGCGCTCACCGGTCGATGTAGCGGTCCGGAGCTGCAGCCGGTGGTCGACCTGATGGGCGGTGAGCGGGTGGTTGAGCGGCTCAGGCGCGCCGCCACCCTCGCCGCGGAGCAAGGCGCGCAGGGGGAGTGATGCTGAAGATCCACAACAGTCTGACCGGAGCCAAGGAGCCGTTCCGGCCCATTGAGCCGGGGCGGGTGCGGATCTACGTCTGCGGCATGACGGTCTACGACCTCTGCCATCTGGGCCACGCCCGTGCCCTGGTGGTCTTCGATGCGGTGGTCCGGTATCTGCGCTGGCAGGGTTACGAGGTGACCTACGTGCGCAACATCACCGACATCGACGACAAGATCATCCGCCGCGCGGCGGAGAACGGCGAGCCAATGAGCGCCCTGACCGATCGCTTCATCCAGGCCATGCACGAGGACTGCGCGGCGCTGGGCGTCGAGCGCCCCGACCATGAGCCGCGTGCCACCGAGCGCCTTGAGTCGATGATCGCGCTGATCGAGGAGCTGATCTCCGGCGGCCACGCCTACGTTGGCGAGAACGGCGACGTCTACTTCTCGGTGGCCAGCTTCCCGGCGTACGGCAAGCTGTCCGGGCGTCGGGTGGAGGAACTGCGCTCGGGCTCGCGCATCGAGCCGGACGAAGCCAAGCGTGATCCGGTGGATTTCGTCCTCTGGAAAGCGGCCAAGAGCGGTGAGCCGGCCTGGCCCTCGCCGTGGGGAGATGGTCGGCCCGGCTGGCACATCGAATGCTCGGCCATGTCCCGTGACCTACTCGGCAGCCACTTCGATATCCATGGGGGCGGGGTCGATCTGCAGTTCCCGCACCATGAGAACGAAATCGCCCAGAGCGAGTGCGCCAGCGGTCACCGTTTCGTCAACTACTGGATGCACAACGGCCACGTGCGCATCGATGACGAGAAGATGGCCAAGTCGCTGGGCAACTTCTTTACGGTGCGCGACGTCCTGGCCGAGCATCCGGCCGAGGCCGTCCGTCTTTTCCTGCTCTCGAGTCACTACCGCAGCCCGCTCAATTACACGGGGGATGCACTGGGCGAGGCCCGCGGGGGGCTGGAGCGGCTCTACAACGCCCTGCGCGGACTGCCGGAGGCAGAACCGGCGTGCAGCCGGGCGCGGGAGCGCTTCCGTGAGGCGATGGACGACGACTTCAATACCCGTGAAGCCCTCGCGGTGCTCTTCGAGAGTGCCCGTGAGATCAACCGGCTGCGCGAGGGCGGTGACGAGGCAGGAGCTGCTGCGGCAGCCGCCGAGCTGCGTGAGCTCGGCGCGGTCCTCGGGCTGTTGCAGCAGGACCCGGAGAGCTACCTGCGCGGCGATGTTGCGGATGCCGAGGTCGACGAGATCGAGGCGCTCGTGGCGCAGCGGGCAGCGGCGCGCAAGGCGAAGGATTTCGCCGAGGCCGATCGGATCCGGGACGAACTCCAGGCGCGGGGGATTGAGCTGGAGGACACGCCGGAGGGGACCAAGTGGCGGCGAACCCGCTAACGAGGAGGGCCGCATGGCGTGGCTGATCGGGGTGGTGCTCGCCGTTCTAGCCGGTGCCCTGGTGGCGTCGGCCTATGCCGTTTACCGCGTGCAGCGCACCCTGGAGCGGGTCCAGCAGGCTGAGCAACGCATGGAGAGCGTCGAGACCACGACCCGGCAGATCCTCGAGCACTTCCGGGGGCTCTCCGCGGGGGCGGTCGGCCAGGGGGAGCACCTGGCCCGGCTGGAGCAGAACCTGGCCCGGCTGCGGCGGCGTCTGGATCAGGTGGCCGCAGCCGGCGGCACGGATGGCAGCCGCTTCAATCAGGCGATCCGCATGGCGCGCAAGGGGGCCGAGGCCCGGGAGATCGCCGATACCTGCGAGATCAGTCAGGTGGAGGCGGACCTGGTGGTTCTGCTTCACGGTCCGGGGCGCGGAGAGGGCGGCGCCTCCGGGTGATCGAGTGACGGGCCGGCGCCGGCGGGCCCGACATCCTGCTCCACCGTCCAGGTGAACGCCAGTAGGGCAGCGATGGCCTCCGCAACCTCGGGGGGTGGTTCCGCGTCGTCCTCAAGGCGGGCCAGTGCCGCGGCCAGGTCGGGGTCGTCGGGTAGCGCGAAGCCCCGGGTTGCGGCTCGCTCCAGGAGGGTCCGCCCGAACTCGTCCGGCTCCGGATCAGATCTGCTCATCGATGATCCCCTGGGTCGCGGTGGATGAAGGGGCGGTACCGTCGTGAGCCGGCCACCCGTGGTAGCAGGTAATCGCGCCGGGTTCGAGGCCGGCGGCGCGGAGGCGTTGTTCAAGCTTCGGGAGCGCGTTGGCCAGGCGCTCGGCGCTGACACGCTGCTGGGCCCACCAGGCCAGATCGGCGCGCCCGCCGGCCAGGTGCAGCGAGACTGCCACCGGGCCCAGTCGCTCGAGTGCCAGACGGGCCTCGATGGTCCACGCTGCGCCGCCGTCTGCCCCGGTGGCGGGGCGGATGCGCAGTCGCAGGGCGTGCAGGGCGTCGCCCTGGCGTACCGGGATGTCGAGCGTCCAGTCGCGTGTCCCGCGGGTGTGGAGGGCACGGTGGGCCTGAAGTGCCTGGATGCGCCAGAAGAAGGCCTCCAGTTGGTCGAGCAGGGCGCGCTCGGCCGGCGGGAACTCCGGCGTGGGCCTCTTGCGGTCGCCCCCCTCCGGGTGGCGTGGGCGCAATGCAGCGAGCCAGGCGCTCAACCGCCCCTTGAGATCCGCGCCCGTGTCGGCACCGCGGGCCAGTCGAGCCTCCAAGTAGAGGCCGGCGTGGGCCAAGGTCTCGCGGATACCGGCGGCGGAGCTCAGTGAGCGTGCCGACGGCACGGCATCCTGGAACTCTTGGCACGCTGTGTGCAAATCAAGGTTGGTAAGAGGGCGCCGGAGTGCGCTGCGCAGGTCGCCTACCAGCGATTCCGCAGTGGCCTGGCGGGGCAGGGCCTGGCGCAGGGTCCACTGCAGCGCCGGGCGGGGGCCAAGGTGGTCGGTGACCTGTAGCACCAGGGGGTGGCCCACGCTGGCCACACGCAGTCGCAGGCGATCGCCGCCGGCCACCGGTACATCGGCCCGTGCGGGGAGGCGGTGGGCGCCGAGGATCAGGATCAGCCCGGCCCCGGTGAGCCGGGCCCGCGCCTCCAGGGTGTCCCCCAGGCGCAACGGCAGATCCGGCCGGCCGCTGGCCTCTGGGAAGCGGATCCACACCGTGGGACGTTGTGCTGACATGTCAAGCAATTGACACCCTTGGTGCGTCAAAAAAATGTCGCTCTGCTACAGGTGTCGCCCTGGTGACGCCGGACTAGTCCTCGGCCGCCAGGCTCTCGGCTACGGACTCGAAGGAGCGCACCCACGCACCGCGCTCCGCGACCGCTTCTGGGAGGGCGTCAAGGGCTGCGTGAGCGGCCTCTCGGTCTTCGTGGGAGCCGTGTAATAGCAGGAACCACAGATCGCCGTCGTCGCGCTCCGTAGCGACCACGTGGGTCGGCTCATCCAGTGGCTGTTGCCCCGCGTATTCCTGCAGCGGAGCTGGCTCAGAGGCGGCCAGCAGCTGGATGGTGTAGCGCTCCCCGTCCTCGCCGCGGATCCAGTCCGCGCTATCGGCCAGGTCCTCCTCCGCGGTTTCGGTGCCCGGCTCGCCCTCGGTCGGACCGCTGTCAGTTGGCCCTTGCGCAGCATCCGGGGTGTCGAGGAGCTGCAGGTTGGTCGTCGACTGTCCCGTGGGGGAGGGTGGCTCCTGTTCGTCAGGGCTGTCCCGGAAGCTGTAGCGCCCGGGTAGATCCAGGCCAAAGGGTGTGTCGCTTGCCGGCTCGATCTCTTCGCTTTCGGCCGCGACTGTCTCCTCCTCGGGTTCCTCGAAATCCTCGATGGCGAGTTCCTCCGTCGCCGGGCCGGTGGATAGCTGGTGCGTGAGCAGCCAGTAGGTGCCCGCCGACGCGGCCGTGATCCCGGTGACACCGGCCAGGGCCCACCGTAAGCCGGTGCCGCGGAGCCCGGGCGATTTCGCCGGGCGCGGCCCCGGCTTGGGCGCCGGCTGGTCGGAACTGGCCAGCCGGGCGGTCAGGCGTCGATAGGCCGCCTCGTTGATCCGCTCCGGGTGTCCGCCGGATTGCCGGAATATGTCCTCGATCTCGTGCGGGTCGAACAGGGTGTGCTCGGCACCGGCGCTTCGGGTTCGGTGGTCCAGGTAGGCGCCGGTCTGCTCCTGGCTCAGCGGGTATAGGGTCGTGGTGTGAAACCGCTCCGCGGGCGGCGTCTCCGGGAGGCTCTGCAGGCCGGCGGGCTCGAGGGCCATGGCGAGGCTGAAGGCCTCGTCGTCCTCGGCGAGTTCTGTCCACAGTCCAAGCAGCTCGTCGATCTCCCGTGCGGGCAGGGCGTGGGCATCATCGATAAGCAGGGCGGGGCGAACGCCGCCACGGCGGGCACTCCGCACGTAGTTCAAGGCCTGTTCGCGGGATCGAGGAGCCAGGGTGCCTTCCTCGGCCTCCGCGGCGGCGACCAGAGCGCCCCACAGGGTATCGATGTCGGCACCGTCGCCCTGGACCCGCTGCATGCTCAGCCCGGGGGGCTGAGATTCGGCCAGGCGGCGCAGGAGTGTCGTCTTGCCCAGGCCCGCGTCGCCGCTAATGAGCACGATGCGTTCGCCGCTTTGCAGGAGACTCAGCGTGACGTTGATCTGCGTGATTCGGGCGCTGTCCTCGAAGGGAGGGTCGGGGATGCCGACGAAGGGCTGTGCGGTCAGCCCCAGTCGGTACAGGGCCGCCTCCGGGAGGTGTAACGTCGTGCCGGTTTGCGGAGCCATGCAGGACCTGGAGGGTGCTCTTCGGTCAGTGTTCCGCCAGTTTAACAGAGCCGGTGCGATCGTCATGGCCGGAAGTGTTGACACCCCCGTCAGCCGCCCTTACCATTGCGCTCGCTTTACGGCACAGCGTCCCCATCGTCTAGCTGGCCTAGGACACCACCCTTTCAAGGTGGCGACACGGGTTCGAATCCCGTTGGGGACGCCATTTCCTCCCCCGCCCGTGAAACGACCTGCCCCAGGTTCCATTGTCCTCTATCGCAGCTCGGCCGACGGCATTGTCAGGGCCTGCAACTCCCGATTCTGACCGCGCTTTCCGCCCAATCCGCCTCACCGGGCGCTCAGGCGCTGTCGGCGGCTTCGTTCCTTCCCCCGACGCTCACGCCCTGGGGGGGCGGAGCGCATCCGTCATCAAACATCGATCGAATGTCCGTTGGGCACGCCCAGCGCGGTATCTGGACGCATTGCGGTGCCAGGTTCACGTCGTTGCCGTTACCATCCATCGGTTTTCGATGAGTCGGCGGCCCACAGCGGATCGGTGCCGCGGGGTGTCTCGTTGACCAAACAGAGGGGTGGAGTCGCGTATGGCCAGTGTATTTTCCCGGCTGATCGTCAAGAATCCGGTCGGTGTCGCTTTCGAGTCGCTGCTGTTCCTGCTGGCGTTCACGGGGCTGCTCGTGATGCTGGTCTTCTCCTTTGTCAGCGTCTTCCTCGCTGCGGATACCTGGGCCGCGGTGCTCGGTCTGTTCCAGGGGGTGCTGCCGGCTGGGCTGCTCCAGCTGGGCCTTGAGGCGGATGCCGCTGTGCGGCTGTTCTACGTGGTCGTCGCAGGTTTCGCCCTGGTTTTGGTCTCGATGGTGGTCGGGGTGCTCTACAACCTACTGCTGGCGCCTTTCCTCCGCCAGCGCAACGTGAGCCGGCTGGCGAAGGAAGGCTTTGAGATCAGCGAGGTCTTTCAGGGGCGGGGCGAATGGGCGGTGCTCGACAAAGAGAACCGGCATGCGTTCTTTGTGACCGCGGCCCGGGCCCTGCAGGTGCAGGTCGATGAGATCCGCAAGGTGGAGAGTCGATCCATGCCCCTGGCCCGGCAGCTGCGGGTGCGCGTGGATCTCACCGACCCGGATACCCCCTATCACGAGGTCTACTTCAAGGCCAAGGACCAGGGGGACGCCTTGCGTATCGCGCTCCAGCGGCTCTGAGAGGCGGGGGATCTGCCGCTGCTTCCGGAAGGTAGGAGCATCGGGCCGCGCGCATGCTAGGGTTACCGAAGCGATGCCCTGCCGAGATCCGACGGATGCTAAACGAATACCTGCTGTTCCTGGCCAAGACCGCTACTGTGGTGCTCGCCGTCCTGTTTATCCTCGCGGCGGTATTCCGCATGCGCCAGGAGGGAGGCGCTGGGGCGGGTCGGCTGCAGGTGCGAGCGCTCAACGGTGTCTACCGGCAGCGTGCGGAGGCGCTGCGCCGCGCCGGTGCCCCGAGCTCCTGGCGAGGTCGGCTGCGCAGGAAGCTGCAGCGTAAACCGGTGGATCCACCGCCCGCCGAGCTGCCGGATAAGCGCGTCTACGTCCTGGATTTCCGCGGCGACATCCGGGCCCGTGCCGTGGAGGGGCTGCGCGAGGAGATTACCGCGGTGATCGCCGCGGCCCGCCCCGGGCAGGACGAGGTGATCCTCCGCCTCGAGAGCCCCGGCGGTGCCGTGCCGGCCTATGGGCTGGCAGCCTCGCAGCTGGCGCGCCTGCGCGAGGCCGGGATTTACTTGACCGTATGTGTGGATCGGGTTGCCGCCAGCGGCGGCTACCTGATGGCGGTGGTCGGGGACCGTATCGTGGCGGCACCGTTTGCGTTGATCGGGTCCATCGGGGTGGTCGGGAGCCTGCCGAATTTCCACCGCTGGCTGCGCAACCGTGACATCGATTTCGAGCAGCATACCGCCGGGGCGTACAAGCGGACCCTGACCCTGTTCGGGGAAAACACCGAGGCCGACCGGGAGCGCTTTCGCGAGGACCTGGCCCACATCCACGAACAGTTCAAGGGGTTCCTCCGTCGTTACCGCCCGCAGCTGGATGTTGAGACGGTGGCCACTGGAGAGTTCTGGCTGGCTGAGCGGGCCCTGGAAGCGGGATTGATCGACGCGCTGCAGACCAGTGATGACTGCATCATGGCTCAGCGCGAGCAGGCGCACCTGTTGGAGGTCGATTTCCGTCAACGGGAGGGCTGGTCGCAGCGCCTGACGATGGTCACCGAGCGCCTGCTCGGGCAGCGCGGTGTGCTGGACCGGTTCGGGCCCGGCTTCGGGTAGGTGTAACGTACCGTCGCCCGAGTGGGGGTGCGACCGATCAACCGGGAGGGTTGGGCGATGGGTTGGTACCGATTCCTGGTCGGCTGGCTCGGCGTGGCGCTGCTGAGCCTGACTCCTGCGGTTTCTGGCGACTCCACCGCGACCCTGCGCATCTCTACCGAGCCGGGCGAGGCGGAGCTGCGCATCGACGGCGAACCCTACGGGATCTCGCCGCAGCGGACGCGGGACACCTTCATGGTGCGGCTGCCGCCGGGCACGTATGCCATCGAGGCGAAGATCCCTGCCGAGGACACCGACCACGGTGAGCCCATGCGCGCCGAACGGGAGGTGACCCTGCGTGCCGACACCGAGCAGACCTTCCACCTGACGCTGAGTGGCCCGGGCGATCCGCTGGCCAGCTACCGGGAGCATCGCGACGCCGTGCGGGCCGTCGCGTCTTTGCCGGACGGCCGGGTGCTCACCGCGTCGGCGGACCGCCGGATCAAGCTATGGCGCCTGGAGGACGGACAGGTGCTGCGCACCTACCCGGGGCACGCCGCGGCGGTGAACGCGGTGACGGCCAGTGCCGATGGGCGCAGCTTCCTCTCGGGCGATGCGGCCGGGGTGGTGAAGCTCTGGCAGACCGACCGGGATCAGGCGCAGCGAACCCTGGTTGAGGCCGATTCGCCGATCCGTGCACTGGCGCTGAGCCCTCGGGGGCAGCGGGCCCTGGTGGCCACCGAGGCGGGCAAGCTGCAGCTCTGGGATACGGCCAGCGGCCGTCAGCTGCGCACGTTCCGCGAGCAGCAGGCCGCCTTCCACGCCGTGACCTACGACTCTGATGGTGCTCGGGCCCTTTCCGCCGGGGCTGGCGATGAGCCCCTGGTGCTTTGGAATGCCACGTACGGTCGCGCGATCGGCGCCTTTGCGCCGGATGAGTCAGGGCCGGTGGAGGCGGTGGCGTTCACCCCGCGTGGCCGGCACGCGCTGGCCGGCACCCAGAGTGGTGCGGTCAAACTCTGGCAGCTCGACCGCGGCCACCTTGCTCTGCGCCTGGAGGGCCATCGCGCGGAGGTGCTGGCGGTGACCGTCAGCCCTGACGGCCACCGTGCGCTGACCGGGGCTCGGGACGGGTCGCTCAAGCTCTGGGACCTGGAAGCCGAGCCGGAGGACGATCAGCCGGTCGAGCCGGTGCGCAGGTATGCGGGCCACGACCGGGCGGTGTGGGGCGTGGCCTTCACTCAGGACGGGGGGCTGGGTCTTTCGGTGGGCGAAGACCGCCGCCTGCGCCTGTGGCAGGTCGACTGATCCACGACCGGCTTCCGGGCGCGACTAGACCAGCTGCTGCAGGGCCTCCAGGACCTTGTGAGGATGGGCCTCGGCCTTCGAGACCCGGCGCCAATGCTTGCGGACAACCCCTTCGGCGTCGATCAAGACCGTAGAGCGGATCACGCCCATGCTCTTGCGCCCGTACATGTTCTTCTCGCCCCAGGCGCCGTAGCGGCTCATGACCTCTTTATCCGGGTCGCTGAGCAGCGTGAAAGGGAGTTCGTGCCGGTCCCGGAAGCGTTGGTGGGAGGCTGCGTCATCGGGGGAGATCCCCAGCACGGCCGCTCCGGTCTCCTGCAAATCGGCCCAGATATCGCGAAAGGCGCAGGCCTCCTTGGTGCAGCCCGGCGTCTCGTCCTTGGGGTAGAAGTAGACGACCACCGGCTGACCCCGCAGGGCGCTGAGGGTCACGTGCTTGCCGTCGGCGTCTGACAGGGTGAAATCGGGGGCGGGCTGGCCTTCTTCGATCGACATGGGCGTATTCTCCGTGGGCGGCACCGGGCTCTTGCACGGAGGATAGCGTCACCAGGCCAGGGTTGCAGCCCGTCGCTAGATCAACCAGGTGGTACCCAGGCGAACTTCCGGTGCAGCCCCGGGGATCAGGCTCATGGCTTGCCAGCCGAAGGCAAACGTCACCAGCAGGGCGGCGCCAAGCGCGGCCAGGTAGTGGCCCAGGCGGTTGCCCTTGCGCACCCCGGCGATGACGGCAAAGGCGGCGTAAAGCAGCCCCAGGCTGTAGAGGATCAGCAACAGGGCCAGGTGTGGCCCCACCGGCCAGGGCAGGGCAGCCACCACGTTGCCTACCCAGGCGGGGATCAGAGCCACGGAGACCGCGGTCAGTGGACGCCGGAAGTCCGAATAGCCCTGGAATAGGTCGCAAAGATAGTGCGCTGCGGCCGCCAGGGCGATGACGCCGACAAACTGGGTCAGGGCGCTGTAGATGCCGAAACCGATGGGGTCGGGGCGGGTCTCTGGCGGGAACCCGCTGGGGATCAGGGCGTGGGCGATCCCGGCCCCGAGCACGCTGGCCAGCAACAACGGTACCGTCAGCCGCGCCAGGATCCACGGCACGTCCGGATCGGCGTCGTGCCACTCCTCCAGGATCCGGCGTGGCCGGAAAAAGACGCTGGCGAGGGTGTGCCAGCGACCGGGTAGCGCGGGGGCGTCAGCCATCGATAGTCCTCGGAGTCTGTATGTGGGTCGGCAGCCTGAACGGAGGATGCTAAGTACGCCGGATGTGCTTGGCTACCGTCGTGAAGTCGATAAGCGCAACGCAAAAGTCGCGCGACATTCACGTTCCGGACAACATTGGCGGGTAGCCTCCTCGACAGTTTCTGACCGCAATGGAGGTGCCGCTATGATGATGTCCCTGGAAAGTTCCCCGGACCGTGCCCCGGTCTCCGCGCTGACGTCCGACCCAGGGGGAATCCGCGAACCGGCACCGGCTATGGCAGGCCATCCCGCAACGCTGGGTGAACTCGCCCGGCGGGTGCCGGCCATCGCGGCCACTGCCCCGTTGGTTGCGGTCCCTCTATCGGCCGGGTACTGGTACGGGTTGCGTAGTCTGCCGGTCATTGATGAGTGCGGGCTCCCGGTTGGCATCCTGCGGCGGGACGAACTGACCGCGTGGGTGCGCCAGAACGACGGTTGGGTGACGGTGAAACGGCCGAGTCGCGTCTATGAGCTGTCCCGACCGCCACGCGCCATCTGGCGCGCCGAGGAGCCCTGGCGCCTTATGCTCGGCCGTTTCCGGGAAGGGCTGCCCTCGGCCGGGGACGAGTGCCTGGTCGTTGATGAAGAGGGACGCTACGTCGGCATCGTGACCACCATCGACCTGCTGCGTCGCGCGGCCACGATCGCGTAGATCGCGAGCCGCTCCCGTTTGACTCTGTCCGAAGGGCCTGTCCCCTGCGCAGCACAGGCTGCGCAGGGAACGCAGCGTGCCGACGGCTAGAGAAGCCGCTGTCGAATCGCCGAAGAGACCTGCTCGACGCCGATGACCACCAGCAGGATCACGATGATGATCGCCAGTGCGGCGTCGTAGTTGAACATGCTCATGGCGGTGCTCAGTTCCACCCCAATCCCGCCGGCGCCGACCAGTCCCAGAACGATGGCCGAGCGAATCCCTTTCTCGATGCTGTAGAGGCTGGTGGCCGTCATCGACGCGCTCGCTTCCGGGAGGATGGCGCCGATGATCGTCCCTGTTCGGCTTGCGCCGGTGGAGGCGAGTGCCTCGGAGGGCCCCTTGGGGATCTCCTCGATGCGTTCTGAAAAGAACCGCGCCGCGAAGCCGATGGTGTCCATGACGATGGCCAGGATGCCGGCCAGAGGCCCCAGGCCAACGGCCGCTACGAAGATCAGCGCCCAGACGAGTTCGGGGACCGTCCGTAGGGTGGCCACGACGCCCCGGGAAATCCACGCGATGCTCCAGTGCGGTGTGGTGTTGCGGGAGCAGAGCAGCGCCATGGGCACGCTCAGGATGACGCCTGCGGTGACGCCGACCACCGCCATGTTGAGGGTCTCCAGCATCGCCCCGGCGATGCTGTCGAAGCGGCTGAAATCAGGTGGTACTGCACGGGCGAAGAAATCGCCCAGGTTGCCCATGCCTTGCAGAAGCCGCTCGAAGGTTGTGTCGATCGTGCTCAGTCCCTGGATGAGGAATGCCAGGAACCCGACGAGTACCACCCAGGTAAAGACCGACGGCCGCTGGAAACGCTCCGGCGTGGCCGTCGAGCGGGGCTCGTGGCTAGTCATCGCTGACCTCTTCGAAGACGGATTGGTGCGGTGTTTGACGTAGGGCGGTCCGGCTCAGGAAGCGACGGCGAGCCGGGGTTTCGTCTCCGCCTCATCGACGCGCACGGCGCCCTCGTAGAGGGCGTCAAGCTCAGCGCGGCGGATGTCCGCCATGGGGCGGTCGAGCACGATTCGGCCAGCCTTCATGCCGAGGGCCCGTTCACCGAACTCTTCGGCAAAGTCGAGTTGATGTAGGCAGCAGAGCAGGCTGAGTCGCTCCTCTCGGACGATCCCCCAGAGCAGCTCCATGACCTCGCGGGCCGAGCGCGGATCGAGACTCGCAACCGGCTCGTCGGCGAGGACGACGGTGGGTTGCTGCATCAGCGTACGGGCGATGGCCACCCGCTGCTGCTGTCCGCCGGAGAGCTGGTCGGCGCGCTGGCCAGCACGATCGGCGAGGTTGACCCGCTCCAGGCAGTGCATGGCGTAGTCCCGTTCCTCGGCCGCCGCGAAGGGGGCCGTGACGGACCAGAAACTGCGGTGGCGGCCGCTGGCCCCGTAAAGGACGTTCTGAAAGACGCTCAGGTTCTGCACCAGATTGAACTTCTGGAACACCATACCGATGCGGGTGCGCGCCTCTCGCAGTGAGCGGCGCCCGGACTGGGCCAGATCCGTACCCAGTACACGGACGCCGCCTTGTTGCGGTCGTTCCAGCCCGCTGATGCACCTCATTAGGGTCGATTTCCCGCATCCATTGGCACCGAGGAGAACGACACCCTCGCCGGCTTCCATGCGGAAGTCGATCCCGCGCAGTACCCGAAGCTTTTCGTAACTCTTGTGCAGGTCGTTGCACTCGATGATGGCCATATCCGCCTACCTCAATGAATGGGACCCCGGTAGCGGGTCATGCTGCCGGGGTCGGGCTTGTCCCGCTGATGGCAAGGGGTTAAAGGTCGAATCCGAGGTAGTCGTACGCCTCCCGGACCATGTCGTATTCGTCGTCCGAGATGTCGTAGACGAACCGGGCGCCGAGGTACTTCGCCCGCTCCTGGGCCTCGTTGAAGCCCTCATCCTTGCCCGGCTCGACGAAGGCCGAGAAGAGCTCCTCCTCGTGCTCCTGGACGGTATCCCGAATAGCGGCGATGCAACCTTCACCGAGCTCGGCGCGGGCGACCATCGGGTCCCTGGGCATGGTGCCGCTGTCGGCTACCACGTCGTAATCGAAGTCCGCGTCGTACTCCGGGATCAGATCCAGGTCGCGATAGCCGAGAGCGGCGGCGTCCACGTCGCCGTTGACCAGAGCCTGGATGCGGGCATCGCCGGCGTGGACGGTGTCGAGGTCACGATCCAACGAAAGGCCGGCGTCTTCGATCATCCAACCCTGGGTGATGTGGTTGGTCGTCGAGCCGACATCGCCGAAGGCCAGGGTCGTGCCCCGCAGATCCTCGATGTCCTCGGCGCCCAAATTGGCGTTGGCGACAATCTTGGCCCCGTAGGCGTCGCGCTCAAGGCCGAAGGCGACATCGATGTCTGCTTCACTGCTCATGACGACGTACTCGGAGGGGCCGGCCAGGGCCAGATCAATGGAGTCGTAGCGCAAGGCGTTGGCGGCCGCGGTGCGGTTGCTGACGGCGAAGAACTCCATGTTGACGCCGGTGATCTCGCTGAATTGCTCCGCAAAGGGACCGAAAGCGCGGCGCAGCTCTTCGGCACCCTCGATGCCGGTATCGGCCAGGCGCAGGGTGCTCGGACACTGTTCGGCCACGTCGGCGTGGGCGGCCGTCATGCCGGCGCTGAGCAGGGCGACGGCGGTCACGGTGCTGAGGGCTTGGCTCGTAGGTCTCATCGATCACTCCTGGTGGTTGCCGTAGGGGACTCAAGACGGCCCGTCCCGTGGTCCCGTCGTGACTCGCGGTGCACCGTATGCAATGCCGCTTACAGGCCTTTGAAATGCCGATGACGTTCGGATGACACACGGGCTGCGGCTAGCGATGGCACCGGGGACCGGTTCAGGAGCAGCACCAGCGGTGGGACGATGTCCGGGACGTCACCGGCCTGTCACGCGGCTGTCACCGCGCGGGGTTAGCCTCGGTGGCGCTATGAACGAGAAAACCGGATTCGACGGTTCTGTCTGGCAGCCGGAGGCTTTGCTGGACGTCCTGGAGGCGCTGCGCTGGGACATCGAGGAGGGCGCAGAGCGTTGGCTGCGTCGCTACGAGGACGCCTTCCCGGATGGGGTCACCACCAGCGCCGAAAACTTCGCCCACTACCTGGCATTGCGCAACCGCGATCTGCGCAGTGTGCAGCGCTCCCTGGCCCGCTTCGGGCTTTCGTCGCTGGGGCGTCACGAACCCCATGTACTCGCGGGCTTGAATGAGGTCATTGAGGCCCTGGGTGCCCGGGTCGGGCGGGTGACGCAACGAAGGCGGGGTGGACCGACTTTCGAGCAGGCCCACCTCCGCCTGGCGACGCATGCAGCCGATCTGCTCGGTCCGGTGCCGGAAGGCCGTGACAGCCGTGTCATGGTGACCCTGCCATCCGCCGCCGCCGATGATCCGGATCTGGTGCGCTCGTTGGTCGCTTCCGGGATGGATATGGCGCGAATCAACTGCGCCCACGACGATCCGGCCATGTGGCGCCGCATGGCTCGGCATGTGCGGGACGCCGAGGCCCGTACCGGGCGTTCCTGTCGGGTCCACATGGACTTGGCTGGCCATAAGGTGCGCACCGGCCCTGTTGCCCCGCGAACTCCAGTGGTTCGGCTGAAACCAATGCGGGATGCCTACGGCCGGACCGTTCGACGCGCACAGGTCGATC
Source organism: Halorhodospira halophila (assembly GCF_016653405.1). Classification (NCBI taxonomy): domain Bacteria; kingdom Pseudomonadati; phylum Pseudomonadota; class Gammaproteobacteria; order Chromatiales; family Ectothiorhodospiraceae; genus Halorhodospira; species Halorhodospira halophila. The sequence goes on along the minus strand of NZ_NHSN01000002.1, from coordinate 39,534 downwards.
TGGTGCACCCTGAGCAGATCGGTGACACCGGCCGGGGCGGTGTCCCCCGTCTCTGCCTGGACAGTGAAACTCTGGCCAGTATGAGGGTCGGGGACCGTCTGCGCTTTCGGGATGCCCGGAAATCCAGTCGCCTGCTGGCGGTCCGCGAGGCGATCCCGGGCGGCTTTCGGGCGGATATCGGGAGCACGGCTTACGTGACGCCCAGGACCCGCTTTGCCCTCCAACGGCGGGGCGCTGGTAAGTGGCAGACCGTGATTCGCGGCCTCCGGTGCGGGGGATTTGCGGAAGCGCAGATGGAAATCCGCCTTTTTGAAGGGGACACCCTGGTGCTCCTGCGTCGGCTCGAGCCGGGAACCCCCGGGCGGCGGGACGAGGACGGGGGGATGGTTGTGCCCGCGCGCATCGCGTGCTCGCACCCGCAGGTGATCGACCAGCTCGGCCCTGGCCAGGCGGTGTGGATCGACGACGGCAAGATCGGTGCCGAGGTGGAGTGTGTCGACGCCCACGGCGCCCGGTTGCGCATTACGCGGAGCCGTCCGCAGGGTGCCGTGCTGCATGAAGACAAGGGCCTGAACTTTCCAGGGCTCGATCTGGGTCTGCCGGCGCTGAGCGCGCAGGATGAGCAGGATCTGGATTTCGTCGCCGAGCTCGCGGACACGGTGGCTCTTTCCTTTACGGAGTCCCGCTCGGATCTGGAAGCCCTGGGGGCGGCGCTGGCCCGGCGCGGCGCCGTGGACCTGGGTGTCATCGCCAAGATCGAGACCCAACGCGGCGTGCAGAACCTACCGGACATCCTGCTCGGCGGGATGGGGCGCTTCGATCTGGGCGTGATGATCGCCAGGGGGGATCTCGCCGTGGAGATCGGCGGCGAGCGTCTTGCAGAGGTTCAGGAGGAACTGCTCTGGCTCTGCGAGGCTGCCCACGTGCCGGTGATCTGGGCCACGCAGGTCCTGGAGAGCCTGGCCAAGAAAGGCATTGCCTCGCGCCCGGAACTGACCGATGCGGCGATGTCCGGCCGCGCCGAGTGCGTGATGCTGAACAAGGGGCCCTACATCGTGACGGCCCTGCGCACGCTCGACGGTATCCTCCATCGAATGCAGCAGCACCAGCGCAAGAAGACCCCTCGGTTGCGGGCGCTCGGCATTGTGCAGAATCAGCCGGCGCCGCAGCCTGCGGCGGACGAGTAGTGCTGGGGGGACCCGGGCGCCTTGCTCAAGGGGGAGGGGCTGTGACCGGGCGCGCTTACGTCTCCTTCCTCATTCGAGGCCTGGCTCACTCGGCGGCTGTTCGCCGCTCCACGAAGATCGAGTTGCCGGGCTCACGCTTTGCCTGAGCCTTGAGTTCGGCCAGCGTATCGGAGATCTCGTGGGGCTGGCTGTAGCGCGCCGCCGTCACGGGCAGGACGGCCAGCGACAGGCTGCAAATGGGGAAGAAACGACGCCGCTGCTGTCGATCGATGCTTTCGATACCGCCACGGCCGCGGGCATGGGCGTCGTAATGCTCCGGCGCCAGCCATGCGAAACGCGCCAGCACGGATTCGCACTTCGCTTGCCAGGACTCCGGTCCGAGGATCATGAGAAAGTCGTCGCCCCCGATGTGTCCGAGGAAGTCGTCGCGCTCATGCAGTTGTTGCCGGAGTGTGTCCGCCAGGGCCTGGATGAGTTGATCACCCTGAGCATACCCGTAGTAATCGTTGAACGCCTTGAAGGCATCGATATCGCAGTGAACGACCACGAATGCCCTCTCTGTGGCCAGGCGGCGCGCAAGCTCCTCTTTGATGGGGACGTTGCCGGGGAGGTCCGTTAGCGGGTTGGCGTGCCGGGCATTGCGTAACTGTAGGTTGGTGATCTCGCGTAGCAGGTCGATTGCGGAAGCGGTTCCCGCGTATCGGCCGGCTGTGTCCACGATAATGAAATCTTCCTCGATGGTTTCGTTGCATTCGGTGAGCTGCCGGCTGAGGTCCTCGAGCGAGGTGTCCTCCTGGACGAATCGTGTCTCAGGATCGGCGAAAGCCCGGGCAGGCCGTCTGCCGTAAAGGGAGTGGGCGTAGGGGTTGGCGAATCGGGACAGGAATCGGGAGGTACGGATCAGGCCGACCGGCTCTGTCCCCTCGGTCACCGCGATGGTCCGCGGCGGCTGTTCGGCACATCGGAGCAGCTGGGCCACTTCAGCCATCGGAGTCTCCGCGGCAACGGTCGCGCACCGTCGGGAGAGCGAGGCGACGGTCCCCCGTGGGGGGCTCGTGTGTCGGCGATTCGATCCGGCGGCGCAATCGAGCTTCCGGGGCGGTACGGCGCTTGGACGGGCGAAAAAGAACCCCTGCATCAGGCGCCAATTGCGGGCCCAGAGGCAGTCATACTCCCCCTGCGTCTCGACCCCTTCGGCGATGACCTGGCAGTCGAGGTCGGCGGCGACCTCCTGAAGCCACTCCATGAAACGGCGCTTGCCCGCGTCATGGTCGATCTGCTGCACGAAGTGGCGGTCGATCTTGACGAAATCCGGTTTCAACTCCGACCAGTGGCGCAATCCGGAATAGCCGGTGCCGAGGTCATCCAGCGCCACGCGGAAGCCCATGCGCCGGTAGTGAGCGACAGCCTCGCCGAGCAGCGTGTAGTCGTGGATGGGGTGTTGTTCGGTGAGTTCGATGATGACCCGATGTGGCGATACGCCGTACTCATGGAGGAAATGCAGCGTAAGTCCTTGCTGGAAGGTCGGGTCGAGCAAGGACTGGGGCATGACATTGATGAACAGGAGCCCGGGTAGGTCCAGCGACGCGAACCGTTGGATACACGCGCGGCGTGCCGCCCAGTCCAGCTCCAGCAGCCTGTCCTGCTCGGCCGCCGCCTGGAATAGGGCGGCGGGCGTGGCCAGGTCGGTGCAGACCGGGCCACGGATCAGGGCTTCATACCCGAAGATATCGCCGCTGCGGGTATCCAGGATCGGCTGAAAGAACGGGCGGAGCCCTCCACCTTGGATGACCGCATCGAGCGACGCCGATTTCAATGCGAATTCGGTCATGGTGTTGGCTACCGAGAAAGCGGCGGCGGCCCGACTGGACCGCCGCCCGAAGCTGGCCGTGGCCAGAGGGAGCACCCGATCCCGGCGCTGCCGGGATCCATGGCATGTACGGGAGGCCCGGTCAGGGTCTCCGGAACCTCCCGTCGCAGTGGCACCTACCAGTTGTACTGGGCGCGGAAGCCGACCAGGGTCGGACTCTCGTCCGGGAGGACATCGCGTCCCGGGAGGCCGTCTTCCCTGCGGTCCTTGACGTCGGCGAAGACGACGTTGCCCATAAAGCGCAGGTTGCTGCTGGCGTAGTAGTTGATACCCAGGGTGACGTTGTTCTGCTCACCGCCTTCGAACCCGGAGTCGTTCAGGTCCATGTGGCTGTAGCGGGCCGCCAGCTCCCACGCCCCGCCGGAGCCGCTGGGGGTGACGCCGCCGAAGCCGCCGGTGGAGTAGGTGCGGCTCTCGCCGGTGAGCACGTAGCTGCCCTGGACGTGCCAGCCGCTGAAGGTGGGCTCGTCGCTGTTGTCGCGGTTCATCGAGACGGTGAGGTACTCCGCCTCGGCGGAGAGGGGGCCGGCGATGTAGGCCGCCTCCAGGCCGAGCTTGGTGGTGTCGGTCACGTCGGAGACGCCGTCAACCTCAAGCAGGCGGGTACCGCCGCCGTCGCCATCGCGCAGTTCGGGGCGATCGCTGAAGCCAAGCTCGTGCGGCTCGTCCTGGTCCTCGTAGACCAGCGAGGCGCCCAGGTGCAGCCGCGGCGCCTCGTTGTGGCGGGAGGCGGTCAGGAACGGGGCGTAGACGCCGCGCACCGCGTAGCCCTTGGGCTGATCGCCGTCGTACTCACCGCCGTCCCCCAGCGATCGGCCGAAGAACATGGTCTTGAAGCCGAGCTCGTCGCCGGTCTGCTCATAGGCGATACCGATGCGCCGCGAGTCGGGGATGATGTTGCTGACCGAGGAGCGCTCCATGAAGGTGTAGTTGTTGGAGCTGGTCAGCTGGTTCAGACCCTGCGGCACCTTGTATTGACCCAGCCACAGCCGCCCCGGGCCGAGGCTGCGGCGCAGGCGGAAGTCAGCGGCGCTGACGCCACCCTCGGCCACGTTGATCTCCACCCGGCCGTCCCAGTGCTCGTCAATGCTGCCGTCCATGCCCAGGCGGGCGCGACGGTTGTTGAAGCCGTCGACGAAGTCGGTCTCGTCCTCGTCGATCATGTGGTAGTCCATCTGCAGCCGGCCGCGGATGTCGAACTCGGGGTTGGCCAGAGCCTCGTAGGGGAAGGCCACGGCCAGGCCCGCGCCCAGCAGGGCGGTGGTCGAGAGGTACGGCGCGATTCGTCTCGTTGTCATCAAGGGTCCTCCTCGGGTTTGGAGCGTCGCCGGGGAGCACGGCCCCGACTCGGAGGACACGCTAGGCGGTGTTTCTTACGTCGCGATGACGGTGGTGTGGGGTTTGTGTGAAGCTTGCGTTGTCACAATCCTGCAATGTGCTTGCCTTTTAATGACGCGGGCATGAACGGCCATGCCGAAAAAGGGGATACAGCCTGATGGCAGCAAGGATACTCGTGGTTGAGGACGACTCGGCGGTGCGTGAGATGCTGATCACCTCCCTCGAGCGGCAGGGGTTCGACGTCATACCGGTGGTTGATGCCATGCAGGCCTCGGAGCAGCTGCGCGAGCGGCCGCCGGATCTGATTCTGCTCGACTGGATGCTGCCGCAGGTCAGCGGTGTCGAGTGGGCGCGGGGACTCAAGGAGGATGAGCAGACCCGCGGGATCCCCATCATCCTGCTCACCGCCCGGGGTGAGGAGGAGGACAAGGTGCGGGGCTTCGATTCCGGGGTGGATGATTACGTGACCAAGCCGTTCTCGCCGCGCGAGCTGGCTGCCCGGGTCAAGGCCGTCCTCCGGCGCACGGCCCCGGCGACAACCGATGCCCCCCTGGAGGCGGCCGGCCTGCGCCTGGATCCGGTCAGCCACCGGGTCACCGGACACGGCCAGTCGCTGGAACTCGGTCCCACCGAGTACCGGCTGCTGCGATTCTTCATGGCGCATCCCGATCGCGTCTTTACCCGCACGCAGCTGCTCGATCAGGTCTGGGGCACCAATGTCTATGTCGAAGAGCGCACCGTGGATGTGCACATCCGCCGACTGCGCAAGATCCTGGCCGCGACGGGCCACGACGCCCTGGTCCAGACGGTCCGTGGGGCCGGCTATCGGTTCTCGGAACAGACCTGATCCGCGGCTGAGAGAGCGGATTCCATGACACGCAATCCCTGGCCGGGGTTTCTGCTGACGCTCCTCGCCGCGCTGGCGGTCTGGTTGATTGCCGGGCTGGCCACCGGCTGGTGGGTGGAGGCCGCGGCGATCCTGCTGGCGCTGGGTTACCTGTGGAACCAGTATCAACTCTGGCGGCTGGAGCGCTGGCTGCGGGTCGGCCGCAAGCTGGATCCGCCCATCTCCCGCGGGGTCTGGGGCGAGGTGTTCCATGCCCTGCATCGCCGCCAGCGCCGACAGCGGGAGCGCAGGCACCGGCTGCGCCGGGTCATCCGCGAGTACCGGGAATCCGCCAAGGCGATGCCCGATGCCACCATGGTGCTCTACGCCGATGATCGTCTGCTCTGGTGGAACAATGCGGCACGCGAGCTCCTCGGCCTGACCTGGCCGGGCGACGAGGGGCAGCGTATCAGCAACCTGCTCCGGCAACCGGAGTTCAGGGCCTTCCTGGATACCGCCACCAAACACAGCGCGCCGCTGACCATGCCGTCGCCGGTCGACCCGCGGATCACACTGGAGCTTCGTCTGGTCCCCTACGGCCGCAATCAGCGGTTGCTCATCGCCCGCGATATCAGCCGCACGCAGCGGCTTGAGACGATCCGGCGGGACTTCGTGGCCAATGTGTCCCACGAGCTCAAGACCCCCTTGACCGTGATCTACGGCGTTGCCGAGGAGATGGGTGAGGAGCTGGCCCCGGAGCAACCGGGTTGGGCGGGATCGATTCGGCTGCTGCAGGAGCAATCCGCGCGGATGCAGCGACTGGTCCAGGATCTGCTAACCCTGTCCCGACTGGAGACCGGGTCGCTGGCTGAGGAAGAGGATCCGGTGGATATGCAGGCCCTGCTCGAGGAGGTCTGTGCCGAGGCGCGGACGCTCTCTGGAGACCAGAATCATCGGATAGAGCTTGAGGCGGAGCCGGGCCTGTTCGTGCGCGGATCGTACGGAGAGTTGCGCAGCGCGGTTGCGAACCTGGTCTCTAACGCCGTGCGCTACACACCGGGCGGTGGTGCCATCCGCGTGCGCTGGCAGGCCGATGCGCACACGGCCCGGTGCGAGGTCGCGGACAGCGGCATCGGCATCCCGCGCGAGCACCTGCCGCGGATCACCGAGCGTTTCTATCGGGTGGACAAGGCCCGCTCCAACGCCACCGGGGGTACCGGGCTGGGGCTGGCCATCGTTAAGCACGTGATGCATCGCCACGGTGGTTGGCTGAACGTGCGCAGCGAGCCCGACCAGGGATCCACCTTCACGTTGGTCTTCCCGGCGCGGACTTTGGAGCGCGACGGCGTTTCATCGAATCGTCACCCTGCCTTCACGAGCCGGTAAGGGAAGCGGCGCAGACTCTTTCGTGCCTGGAGTCAGGCTTCCCGAACAAGCTGAGTGGAGCAGAGATCATGTGGAAGAGAGGTTGTTTCCTGGGCATGGCCAGCATGGCCCTGGTGGCCGGCGGGCCGCTGGGTGCTGCCGAGGTGGATGACGACCTGCCGAATTACGAGCGGGTTTCGGGCATTTCCGGCAACCTGGGCAGTCAGGGCTCGGATACCCTCAACAACCTGATGACGCTATGGGCGGAGGAGTTCCAGGATTTTTACCCCAACGTCTCGGTGGAGATCGAGGGGGCCGGCTCGGGGACGGCGCCGGTGGCGCTGACCGAGGGGACTGCGAACTTCGGCCCGATGAGCCGGGATATGCGTTCCTCGGAGATCGAGAGCTTTGAGGATGCCCACGGTTACGAGCCCACCAAGGTGCGGGTGGCCATCGACACCATCGCGGTCTTCGTCAACCGCGACAATCCGATCGACGGGCTGACCATGGAGCAGGTGGACGGGATGTTCTCGGCCACGCAGCGCTGTGGTGGCAGCGATGTCACGCGCTGGGGCGACGTGGGGCTGGACGGCCCCTGGCAGAATCGGGACATCACGCTCTATAGCCGCAACGCCGTCTCCGGCACCTACGGCTTCTTCCGCGAGCACGCCCTGTGCGACGGCGACTTTAAGGACGCCATCAACGAGCAGCCGGGCTCCGCCTCGGTGGTCCAGGGTGTGTCCGAGTCGCTCAACGGCATCGGCTACTCCGGGATCGGCTACCAGACCTCCGGTGTGAAGGCGATCGCCCTGGGCGACGACGAGGACAACCTCTACGAGCCCAACGCCGAGAATGCGGTCAGCGGCGACTACCCGCTGTCGCGGTTCCTCTACGTCTACGTGAACAAGGACCCCAACGGCGAACTGCCGCCCATCGAGCGGGAGTTCCTGAAGCTGGTCCTCTCCGAGGAAGGCCAGGACGTGGTCCGCCGCGACGGCTTCATCCCCATGCCCGCACAGGCCGCCGAGCGCGAGCGCGAGCGTCTCGGTCTGTAAGGGGCAACCCACTGGCCGGGGCCCATACGCCCCGGCACCATCGTTGAGCGCTACGCGGGCCGGCCCTACGCCGGCCCGTTCTGTTTAGGGGGTTCAGCGGGTGTTCATCGTTTCGTCACGAAACCGTCATCCGCCCCCCTTAGGCTGCGTCAGCGTTCATTTCTCGCAGGGTGCGATCAAAGATCATGAGCGATCAGACGACAGGGCTCACCGAACCGGGCCGAGGCAGTGGCAAGGGTCCGTCCCGGGGCCTGCCGGACGCGGCCCGTCGGCGCCGCCTGCGCCGCTGGCGCGGGGCCAAGGACTGGATCAGTCGTGGCAGCGTGGCCACCTTCGGCGTGGGGGTCATCGGCGCGCTGGCGCTGATGTTCGTCTACCTCTTCTCCGAAACCATGCCCATCTTTGGCGAGCCGGAGATCCGGCCCGCCGCCAGCTACGCCGCCCCCGGCGGACCGGAACTTGGCGAGACGGTCCACGTCGCCATGGAGCGCTACCGCGAGGTCGGGGTGCGCTTCACCGACCGGGCCGGTTACGCCTTTTTCGACCCCCGCAGCGGCGAGCTGATCGAGCAGGGGCAGCTGAACAAGCCGTCCGGGGCACAGATCCGCAGTTTCGACACGGCCGAAGCCCGCCATCGGCTGGTGGGCTACGGCCTCGATGACGGCACGGCGATCTTCGCCCGTCACGACTACGACGTCAGCTACCCGGACGGCGAGCGCCAGGTCACCCCGTCGATCACCTATCCGGAGGGCGAGGGCGAACCCCTGGCGATCTGGGGCGAGGATGGCCATCCGCTCGACGCCATCGGGGTCCAGCGGGGGAGCCGTGGCTCCGCCGTGGTGGGTGCCAGCAACGAGCAGGAGGCCCTGCGCCTGGTGCTCTTCGAGGAGGAGACGGACTTCATCACCGGTGAGGCGACCGTTGAGCGCGAGGTCTACGACCTGCCTTGGCCGGAGTCGGGAATCGAGGTCACACGGATCCTCCTCGACACCACCATGCGTAACCTCTTCGTTGGCGATGCCAAGGGGCGGTTGCACTACTTCGATGTCTCAAACCTGAACCGCCCGCGTCTGGTCGGCACAGTGCGCGCAATCGAGGGGGACGATGCCGAGGTCACGCAGCTTCAGTTCCTGCTCGGGGCCGCGTCGATGATCGCCGGTGGCTCCGACGGATCGGTGTCACAATACATGGTGACCCGGGACGAGGCGGGGGATCGGCAGCTTACGCGCATCCGTACCTTCGATGGCCACCCGGCGGCGGTGACCGGCATCGCACCGGAGCACGCCCGTAAAGGCTTCGCTACCGGCGCCGCCGACGGCACGCTGCAGCTGCACTATGCCACCTCGTCGCGCACGTTGACGCAGCTGGCGCTGGAGGGCGGCCCCTCAGTGGCCGCGCTGTCGATGGCGCCGCGACAGAACGCGCTGATGGCCGTCGGTGCCAACGAGCGGTTCAACTACCTGGACGTCGACAACCCGCACCCGGAGGTTTCGTTCAAGGCCCTGTGGCAGAGGGTCTGGTACGAGGGCCGCGATGCGCCCGCCTACGTCTGGCAGTCATCTTCCGCTACCGACGAGTTCGAGCCCAAGTTCTCGCTGGTACCGCTGACCATCGGCACGTTGAAGGCGGCGTTCTACGCCATGCTCTTTGCGACACCCATCGCGATCCTCGGGGCGATCTACTCGGCCTACTTCATGTCCGCACGCATGCGGCAGATGACCAAGCCCGCCATCGAGATCATGGAGGCGCTGCCAACGGTCATCCTCGGCTTCCTCGCGGGGCTCTGGGCTGCGCCGTTTTTCGAGCGGAATCTCCCGGCAGTCTTCTCCATCCTGATCGCCCTGCCTATCGCCATGGTGATGGCCGCTTGGCTGTGGACCCGGGTCTTCCCCGAGGGCATCCGCAGCCGGGTGCCGCCGGGCTGGGAGGCCGCACTGCTGATCCCGGTGGTGATCGGGGTCGGGTGGCTCGGCGTCACCGCCAGTCCCTACATGGAGCTCGCTTTCTTCGGCGGTGATATGCGCCAGTGGCTCACCAATCAGGGGATCGACTACGACCAGCGCAACGCCTTGGTTGTGGGGATCGCCATGGGCTTCGCGGTGATCCCGACGATCTTCTCCATCTCCGAGGATGCGGTGTTCAACGTGCCGCGCCACCTCTCGCAGGGGGCCTTGGCGCTCGGCGCGACGCCCTGGCAGGCAGTGGCCACCGTGGTCCTGCTGACGGCCAGCCCCGGCATCTTTTCGGCGGTGATGATCGGCTTCGGCCGGGCCGTCGGCGAGACCATGATCGTGGTCATGGCCACCGGCAACTCGCCAGTCACCAATTTCAACCTCTTCGAGGGCATGCGCACGCTCTCGGCCAACATCGCTGTGGAGATGAAGGAGACCGCGCAGGGGAGCAGCCACTACCGGATCCTATTCCTTGCCGCCTTAGTGCTCTTCGTCCTGACCTTCGCGGTCAACACCGTGGCGGAGATCGTGCGCCACCGCCTGCGCAAGAAGTACAGCGCGCTCTGATACGGAGGATGCCGCAACGATGCGCGACTGGTTCAACAAGGGAACACCCTGGATTTGGCTCAACGCCGGGGCCGTGGCCGTATCACTGGTCATGGTGGCGGGGCTCATCGGCCATATTGCCTACAACGGCCTGCAGCACTTCTGGCCCAGCAATGTCGTGGCCTTCGAATACCAAGAGCCCGGGCGTGACGCCGAGCAGGTTCTCGGCGAGGTCGACGCCGCGGAGACCCTGACCGCGCCGGCGGCCCGCGAGCGCGGCTTCGAGGTGGACGACGACGATGCGCTGATCACCCGCTACCGGATCAAGCGCGGCAACCGGGACGTCGATGGCCGGGACTTTGTTTGGTACGCCGACGTCAACATGTCGGAGTGGAGTCACCCCAAGGATGCGGTGGTCATCGAGCGCCGGCAGTGGGGGGATTTCATCGGCTACCTGCGCGACGTGCGCATCGACGGGGAGAAGGTCGAGACGGTCAGCGACGAGGGCGACGCGACCTGGGACCGTTTCCTGGAGCTCTACGAGGAGAATCGCTCGCGGATCCAGGAGATCCAGCGCATCGAGCGCGTGGAGATCGGCGCGGTTAACGCCGAGATCGAGGAGATCCGCCTGACCGAGCGCCAAATCGAGGCCGACCTAACCCTGAGCGAGGAGGAGCGCACCGAGCAGCTCGAGGCCCTGGAGGCCGAACGGGACCGCTGGGAGGGGGAGTACGCGGAGCTCGAGCAGCGGCGCAACGAGCTGCTCGAGGAGGTCGGACGCTACGCCGTGGGGATGGAGACCGCCGCGGGTAAAGAGGTGGTCATCGCCATGGGCGACGTGGTCAAGCCATGGCGACCGAACGCCATGAGCGTCTGGGACAAGGCCCGCTTCTACGTCGGCGACTTCTGGGACTTCGTCAGCGGCTATCCGCGGGAGGCCAACACCGAGGGCGGCATCCTGCCGGCGATCTTCGGCACGGTGCTGATGACCATCGTCATGGCCGTCTTTGTCACACCCTTCGGCGTGCTCGCGGCGATCTACCTGCGTGAGTACGCCCGGCAGGGGCCGCTGACGCGGATGATCCGCATCTCGGTGAACAACCTCGCCGGCGTCCCGTCCATCGTCTTCGGCGTCTTCGGCCTCGGCTTCTTCGTCTACTTCGTCGGGGGTGGAGTGGACCAGCTCTTCTTCGAGGAGCGCCTACCGGCGCCAACCTTCGGCAAGGGCGGCGTGCTCTGGGCCTCGCTGACCCTGGCGCTGCTGACCCTGCCGGTGGTGATCGTCTCCACCGAGGAGGGTCTCTCGCGCATCCCCGGGTCGATCCGGCAAGGGGCGTTGGCCCTGGGGGCGACTAAGGCGGAGATGCTCTGGCGGGTGGTGATCCCGTTGGCGACGCCGGCGATGATCACCGGGCTGATCCTGGCCGTGGCCCGTGCGGCCGGCGAGGTAGCGCCGCTGATGCTTGTCGGCGTGGTCAAGCTGGCCCCGCAGCTGCCGGTGGATGGGAGTTTCCCGTACATCCACCTGGAGCGCAGTTTCATGCACCTGGGCTTTCACATCTTCGACGTCGGCTTCCAGAGCCCCAACGTCGAGGCCGGGCGGCCGCTGGTCTACGCCACGGCGCTGATCCTGGTGCTGGTCATCATTGTGCTCAACCTGACGGCCATCTCGATCCGCAACTTCCTGCGCGAGAAGTACAAGGCCGAGAGCGATTAAGAGAGGGAGCTATGAACGCCACCAATTCCCCGTCCGCACCCACCCACGGTTTCAGCAGCGAGGCGCTGCAGGACCGCCAGCGGGATGGCTCGGCGGCGAGAAAACGGTTGGGCAGCGATATCTGTCTTCAGACCCATGAGCTCAGCCTCTGGTACGGGGAGGAGCAGGTGCTCAAAGGGGTCGACCTGGAGATCCCCCGAGGCCAGATCACCGCCTTCATCGGGCCTTCAGGTTGCGGGAAGTCGACGCTTCTGCGGTGTTTCAACCGGATGAATGACCTGATCGACAACTGCCGGATCGAAGGGCGCATCACCCTCGACGGCGAGGAGATCCACGCCCGGCGCATGGATGTGCCCGAGCTGCGCCGCCGGGTCGGCATGGTCTTCCAGAAGCCGAACCCCTTCCCGAAGTCGATCTACGAGAATGTGGCCTACGGTCTGCGTCTTCAGGGCGTGCGCAATCGCCGTACCCTCGATGAGGTTGTCGAGAAGTCGTTGCGCCGGGCCGCACTCTGGGACGAGGTCAAGGACCGGCTCCACGAGAACGCCTTCGGCCTCTCCGGTGGGCAGCAGCAGCGGCTCGTCATTGCCCGGGCCATCGCCGTGGAGCCGGAGGTGCTGCTGCTCGACGAACCGGCATCAGCCCTCGATCCGTTGGCTACGCTCAAGATCGAGGAGTTGATGTTCGAACTCAAGGAGCGCTACACCATCGCCATCGTCACCCACAACATGCAGCAGGCCGCGCGGGTGTCGGATTTCACGGCGTTCCTCTACCTCGGTGAGCTCATTGAGCACAACGATACCGATACGCTCTTCACCAATCCCGGCAAGAAGCAGACCGAGGATTACATCACCGGCCGTTACGGCTGAGGAGACCGCCGATGACCGACGAGAACCCCACCGAAAAGAGCTTCTTCCAGGAGCACATCTCCCAGCGGTTCAACGCCGAGCTAGAGGCGATCCACGACCGCGTTCTGAGCATGGGCGGCCTGGTGGAGCAGCAACTGGCCGATGCCGTGGCGGCGATGGCCGAGTCGCGGACGGAACTGGCGGAGAAGGTGGTAACCAGTGACTACCAGATCAACGCCCTGGAGGTGGCCCTGGACGAGGACTGCACGCAGATCCTGGTCCGCCGACAGCCCACCGCCTCGGATCTGCGCCTGGTCATGGCGGTGATCAAGACCATCACGGATCTGGAGCGCATCGGCGACGAGGCGGAGCGGATCGGGCGGATGGCGCTGCACTTCCTCGAGCTGGACCGGCAGAACGGTCCGATCGAGGAACTCGGCGAGATGGGCGAGCATGTGCAGGGGATGCTGCGCGGTTCACTGGATGCCTTCGCCCGCATGGATGTCGAGCAGGCCGTGCGCGTGGCGCAGCAGGACATCCAGGCGGACAGTCAGTACGAGGTGATTGTCCACCGTCTGATGGAGCAGATGATGCGCAGTCCGGAGACCGTACCGCGGGTCATGGACGTGGTCTGGACAGCTCGTTCGCTGGAACGCATCGGGGATCGCGCCCGCAATATCTGCGAGTACGTGGTCTACTTCGTCCGCGGCAAGAACGTGCGCCACACGAGCTTCGAGCAGATGGCTCAGGAGGCCACCGGAGACCGGCATTAGGGCTACGGCGCGCAACCAACCACCCGGTACCCCGCTTGGCGCCCCCGGGCCCGGCTGTGCGGGCCAGGGGCGCGGCGCGTCGGCTTGAATAGCCCCGGCTTGGTTGGCGCAGTAAAGCCGCTTGAGCCCCGTTTTCGCCGGTGAGGGCCTAGCCGTGGAGCACCTGAAGCCAGCCGGCGAGGGCGAGGAGCGTGACGAACAGCACCGGCGGGGTGATGACGATGCCGATGGCGAAGTATTTCGCCCAGGTGATGTGCACCCCTTTGCGGGCCAGTACGTGTAGCCAGAGCAGCGTGGCCAGACTGCCGATCGGGGTGATCTTCGGCCCCAGGTCCGAGCCGATGACGTTGGCGTAGATCATGGCTTCCTTGACCAACCCGCTGGCGCCGGACTCATCGATGGAGAGTGCCACCACCATGACACCGGGCATGTTGTTCATCACCGAGGCGAGGAACGCGGCGATGAAGCCGGTGCCGAGCGTCGCCACGACCACGCCCTGGGCGGCGATGACATCGAGCGCGCCGGCGATCTCGGCGGTCAGCCCCTGGTTGCGTAGCCCGTAGACGACCAGGTACATCCCTACCGAGAAGATCACGATCTGCCACGGCGCGTTCTTCAGCACCTGTCGAGTGGCAATGGCGTGGCCCCGGGCGGCAACGGCCAGCAGGATGGCCGCACCGGCGCCGACAATCGCGGAGATGGGCACGCCCATCGGCTCGATCACCAGAAAGGCTAGAAGCAGCAGGGCCAGTACGCCCCAGCCGGCCCTGAACACGGCCGGATCCTTGATTGCCTGACGCGGCTCGCGCAGGCCTGCCGCGGAGTAGACCCGCGGGATCTGCTTGCGGAAGAAGAGCGTGAGCACGGCCAGTGAGGCGAGCACCGAGACCACCGTCACCGGCACCATGACCATCGCATACTGGTTGAAGCCGATATCGAAGAAGTCCGCCGAGACGATGTTCACCAGGTTGGAGATGACCAGCGGCAGCGAGGCGGTATCGGCGATGAACCCCGCCGCGATGACGAAGGCGAACGCCGCACCGGCCGAAAAGCCGAGCGCCAAGAGCATCTCAAGGACGATCGGGGTCAGCATGAGTGCAGCGCCGTCGTTGGCGAAGATCGCCGCCACTGCTGCGCCCAGGAAGATGATAAAGGCGTAGAGGCGCAGGCCGCTGCCCTTGCCCCAGCGCGCCACGTGTAACGCCGCCCATTCGAAGAATCCGGCCTCGTCCAGCAGCAGCGAGATGATGATGATGAACACGAAGGTCAGGGTGGCGTTCCAGACGATATCCACCACCACGGGGACATCGCTTAGCTCGACCACGCCGGTGACCAGCGCCACCAGGGCACCGGCGGTCGCGCTCCAGCCGATGCCCAGCCCCTTGGGCTGCCAGATGACCAGAGCGATGGTGATGACGAAGATCGCGATGGCGGCTAATAGCATGGCTTCCGGTCTTCGGGGTCAGGAGGGTGTTGGGGTGGTTGGGGTCACGGGGATGAGTCGTCGCTGGGCAGATCCCCTTTCATGGGGTTACAGCACTCCGGGTGCTGCGTCAGGCAGCGCATCAGATCGAAGCGCGTGACCATCCCGAGCAGACGTCCCTCGCGGTTGACGACTGGCACTGCATGGATGCGGTGCTCGAGGAGCATACGGGCCGCCACGCTCGTGTCATCCTGCGGGGTGACGGTCACTAGCTTGCGGGTCATGACCTGCTGCGCCGTGCGTCCTTCCACCCGATCCGGCTCGTCGGCAGCGGCGCCGCGCAGGGGGGAGCGGTAGAGGGACTCGACCCACCAGGACTCACGCTGCGGGACCCGCAGATCCGCCATCCTGTGCGTGAGATCGCCGGTGGAGACGATGCCGATCAGGGTTCCCTGCGCGTCGACCACAGCGATGCTGTTCAGGCATTGCGCGAGCATCGCATTCGCCACCTCGTGAACCGGGGTTTCCGGGGGGACCGTGGTCGGCTCCCGGGTCATGATCCGTTCGATCTTCATCGCCTGCCCTCCTGCGGATCGACGCGGCCCATCTCTCCGGTTATCCGGCAAGAGTACGTTTGTCCATATATCCGGTCAACCGTATATAAACGCGCTTTACGGGACTCCGACAGACCGGGTGCCCGCCAGACCGGTTGCCGCGTGGATTCTCCTAGGTCGTGGAGATCGGATCGGTGAGGAGCGCGCGGACACGCTGCTTGATGTCGTCCCGAACGGCACGGAAGGCATTGAGGATCTCCTCGTCGGTGCCCTCGGCGCGGGCCGGGTCCGGCAGCGGCCAGTGGTGTTTAACAACCCGGCCGGGCACCACGGGGCAGTGCTCGTCGGCGTGTCCGCATACCGTGACCAGCATATCGGCCTGGTTCAGCATATCCTCGGTCAAGACGGTCGAATGTTGGTTGGCTATATCAACCCCGTCCTCGCGCATGACGGCGATCGCGCGGGGATTTTGGCCGTGCGCTTCGATGCCGGCGGACAGCACCCGCCAGCTTTCGTCCGCCATCGTTCGGGCGTAACCTTCGGCCATCTGGGACCGGCAGGAGTTGCCGGTGCAGAGGAAGAGCAGGGTGCGCGTGTTGGTCATGGGCGTCCTCCATGGATGGGGGCGCGGTAGCTCCCGAGTCTAAACCACGAACAGCCACAGGCTGCCATGGGCGATCAGGGCGCCGATCAGGGCACCGGCGAGGACGTCCGTCGGGTAGTGGAGCCCCAGGACCACCCGCGAGGCGGCGATGAGCCCGGCGACCGGGATCAGCCATACGGCAAGGGCCGGGTAGTAGGCGCTAGCCAGCAGCGTGAATCCGACCGCATGCAAGGTATGCCCGGAGGGGAAGCTGTAGCGGTCGAGGGCCGGTGTCCCCGGGGTCAGGGAGGGGTCTGCCTCATACGGCCGGAGCCGACGCGTGCCGCGCTTGATGAGCGTGTAGAGCAGGGTGCCGACCAGGCCCGCTGCGGCCATGTGCAGCACCGCAGTCGCTCCGTTGATCCCCTCGATCAGGAGGATACCGGCCATGAGGCCGTACCAGAGCCCACCGTCGCCCAGACGACTCGCCGCGACGAACACCCGGCGCGACAACTGCCGTTGCTGGACCCGGCGCAGCGCCAGGCAGAGAAGCAGCTCCCACTGCTGAAAGCGGATCAGGGCTTGCTGCATAGCGTGACCCCTCCTCGGTTCAGGCCATCGTGTCCCCGCACGGCCTCGGCCAGGATGTGGCCGAAACGCCGAGCGACGTGTTGCCAACTCAGGGATTCAACCTCGGCGCGGGCGGCCTTTTGCCAGCGCTGGCGGGTTTCCGGAGCGAGGAGCGCGGATCCGACGGCGGCCTCGATCCAGCCGCCGGGGTCGTCCCGGGCAACAAGGCGGCCACTGACGGCGTCCTCGACGTGGCGATGGGCAGCGGCGTAGTCGAAGGCGATGACTGGCACCCCGCTGGCCAGTGCCTCGAGCGTCACGTTGCCGAAGGTCTCGCTCAGGCTGGGGAAGAGGAACAGATCCGCCGAGGCGTAATAGCGGGCGAGGTCCGCGCCGCGGCGCACACCGGCGAAGATCAGATCCGGGTGCTGACGCTGGAGTTCCGCGCGCATCGGGCCGTCGCCGACAAGTACCAGTCTTGCCGCCGGCTGTACGTGCTGGATATGGCGGAACGCCTCGACGGCCAGGCCTAGGTTCTTCTCCGCGGCCAGACGCCCGACATAGAGCAGAACCGGGGCACGGTCATCGGCTCCCCAGCCAGCGCGCAACGTGGCCGAGCGCCGGTCCGGGTGGAAGCGGTGGGTGTCGACCCCCCGGCCGAGGGTCTCGACGTTCCGGTAGCCCCGCTCGGTCAGTGCCTCGGCCAAGCGGGTTTCAGGAACCAGTGTCCGGTCGGTTCGATTGTGGAATCGGCGCAGGTAGCGCTGGACGGCCCCGTTCAGCGGGCCGAGCCCGTAGTGGCTGGCGTAGGTATCGAAGCGCGTGTGGAAGCCGCTGACGGTGGGTAGGCGCAGGCGGGCCGCCGCCCGCTGCGCCGACCAGCCCAGGGGCCCTTCCGTGGCGATATAGACGGCGTCCGGTCTTTGGCTGCGCCAGAGCTCTTCGAGGAGGCGGGGGCGGACGAGGCCGCAACGGACCTCCCGGTAGCCCGGTATCGAAACGCCGCAGACCGGGTAGAGGTTGGTCTCCTGGCCGCGTGGACGCGCCGGGTGGTGGGGCACGATCAGGTCAACCCGGGTCGTGTCCTGTCTCAAACCGGCGACCAGGTGCGAGAGCGTCGTGGCCACCCCGTTGGCTTCCGGGGCGTAGGTTTCGGACACGATGCTCACGCGTTGCAATGGGGCGGGCGGGGGTAAGATCTTTTTGCTCATGGCCCCCGAGTCTGCGGGGGCCATGTTGCAGGGTCGTGATGGCTGCGTGAGCCGGGGATGACAGTGATCCGCCGGCGTCAGGCTGTCCGCAGCTGGCAGTCTGCGGCGCCTTCCGGGGCGGAGTTGGCAGCGGTTGGCTCGTCGCTGTAGGCGCAGGTCCCTTCGGTATCGATGGCCAGCTGCACGGGGCCGGCGGCGTCCAGCGGATGGCGGGAAAAGAACGTCAGCGGCTCATCGCCGAGGCGGCATACCACCCGCCAGTGGTAACCCTCGAAACAGCACTGCTCCACGGTGGCCGTGACCAGCTGCTCGTCGGCGCGTGCTGGCTCGTCCGCGCGCAGCGGACGGATGGCTTCCGGACGGATGCGGACCGTGGCTCCAGTGCCGCGGGGCTCGCCCCGGGCATGGCCGCGAACCGTCATGTGCGTGCCGCCGCTGCGGACGCTGAGGCGGCCTTCGCCATCGTGGCCGACGATCTCGGCCTGCAGCTGGTTGTTGTAGCCCACCAGGCCGGCAATCCAGGCGTTCGACGGCGACTGGAAGACCTCCTTCGCCGAGCCCACCTGCTCGACCTGACCGCCGCGCATGACCACCAGCCGGTGCCCTAGGGCGACCGCCTCGTGGATATCGTGGGTGACGTAAATGGCAGTGGTCTCGAGCCGCTGCAGCAGCTCGGCGAGCTCGATGCGCATCTGGATCCGCAGCTGGGCATCGAGGTTGGACAGGGGCTCATCGAACAGAAGCACCTGCGGGTCCGTGGCCAGCGCGCGTGCGATGGCCACCCGCTGTTGCTGCCCGCCGGAGAGCTGGCGCGGGTAGCGCTGTGCCATCCCGTCCAGGCCGAGCATGCCGAGCAGCTCCGCCGTGCGCGAAGCCCACACGGCCTTGGGCACACCGCGATGACGCATACCGAAGCGGACAATGCGCTCCACGGTCATGTGCGGCCACAGGGCGAAGTCCTGGAAGACCATGTTCACGGGGCGCTGCTCGGGCGGAACGACGGCGCCGGGCCGGGATACGCACCGGCCGCCGATGCGGATGGCCCCCGCGCTGGGCGTGTCGAGCCCGGCGATCAGGCGAAGCAGCGTGGACTTCCCGCAACCGGAAGGGCCGAGGATGGCGATTACCTCGCCGGGGTGGATGTTCAGGGAGGCCTGTCCCAGCGCCGGGACCCCGTCGAAGTGGCGGCTGACGGCGTCCACCTCCACGCCGGCGGCCTGTGCCCGGTTGGCGGGTTTCGTCGTGGTCATGATCGTGATGTCTCCGTCGTGGTTTCGAAGTAGCTACGGAACAGCCGTCGGGCGCTGAAACGGACCGTGACGATGACCGCTGCGGTGATCAGGCAGACCACGACCGTAGCGGCGGTCGCCCATTCGTACTGCACCGTGCGGAAATGCTCGTCGATGATCACCGGGATGGTCGGGAAGCCCGGCGGCTGTAGCATGGTGGTGATGGCCAGGTCGAAGACACTGGTGGCGAATACAGCGAGGCCGGCGGAGAGCAGGCCGGAGAGGGTCAGCGGCAGGAGGATGGCGCGGATGCGCGTCCACAGGCCAGCTCCCTGGAGTGCGGCGCTCGACAGGAACGATCCCGGCGTCTGGGACATGGCGCCGAGCAAAACCCGCACGGCGATGGGCACCGAGGCCGCTGCCGAGCACAGGGCAATCGCCCAGCCGCTGCCGTAGACCTGGATGCCGATGTCGGCCAGCCAGCGCTGGTTCCACCAGAAGATGTAGCCTACGGCCAGAACAATGCCGGGAACTGCCAGGGTGACGGTCGAGGCCACATCGATAAAGCGCCGCAGCCGGTGCCCGCTGTAGGCCAGCAGATACGCCGCCAGGAAGCCAATGACCAGGGCGATGGCGGCAGCGGCGAAGGCGATGCCGAAGCTGTTCTTGAGCGCCGGCAGCAAGGCCGAGCCGCTGGATAGCACGGCCTGGTAGTTGGCCAGGGTGAGATTGTCCCAGCTCAGGCCGGCCCCGTAGCGCTCCATGAACGAGACGGAGAGGCTGGTTCCCAGCGGGGCGAAGACCGCCAGGCCGAGGAACGCGAAGGTGATCGCCGAGAGGAGCGGCCAGAACCGGGGCCTGGGGCGCTGCCGCGGCGTTGCCGCCGCGGTGAGGAAATCCCGGCCGCCGCCGCGCAGCACACGGATCTGGATGGCGATCGCCACGGCAACCATCGAGACCAGGACCGCGGCCAGCACGGCGGCCCCCTCAAAAGACACGGGTACGGTCTGGATCTCGGTGCGGATGACGTAGGGAATGAGCGGGAAACGGAACACCGAGATGAAGGCGGCTGGCAGCCCGAAGTCACCGATGGTATCCACGAAGACGAGGATGCCAGCGGCCAGCAGGGCCGGGAGGAGCAGTGGTAGCCGGATGGCGCGGAAAACCGTCCACGGCCGCGCGCCGGAGAGCCGGGCGGCGTGCTCGTACCGGCTGACGTCCCACTGCAGCGCGGCGCTGAAGGCCAGGTAGGCCAGCGGGAAGTTGGCCAGGCTCATCACCAGGATCAGCCCCGGCAACGAGAAGATGACGTCCCCGGCCCAGGGGATGCCGAGCAGCGAGGCGGTGCCGCCGCTGCGTGCGAAGAGCACCCAGCCCTGGGCGATGATGAACGACGGCATCACCAGGACGAACCAGGCGGAGAAGTCGATCAACCCCGATCCCGGGAAGCGCCAGTGGTGCCGCATCCAGGCGAGTCCGACGCCAATGGCCGCGCCGAGGACCATCGTCCCAAGGCCGAGCAGCAGCGAGTTGCGCACCGCGTTGCGCCAGAGGCTGCGTTCCCACAGGTCGCTGAACAGATCGAAATTGCCGAGTTGCAGGCTGCCCAGGTACAGCTGCGGGAAGGCCAGGTGGGCCAGCATGGCGGCCAGCGGGAGTCCGACCAAAACGATCAGGGCGGCCGTCACCGCCCAAGCCACTGATCGGTCCCCCGGGCCGGAAAGGCGGCGCCACCGCCCGGTCAATGCGGCCCCGCTGCGGGCCGCCTGCCGGGCGATGGTGCTGGTTGCTACCTGAGAGAGTCGAGCTGCCTGCACCGGCTCACGACCCCGACTGGTCGGCGAACCACTGCTTGATCTCGTTCTCGACGTCGCCGGCCCACTCGTAGTCCGTGAACTCGTAAGGGGTCACACGGTCGAGAAACTCGTTCGGCGGCAGCAGCTCGTTGGGATCGGCGCCTTCGACCAGCGGCACGAAGTACTTGTTGCGGTGCTCGATCTGGGTGAGATAGGTCTGGGTGTCCGCCTCGAGCATCCACTCGATGAAGGCCCGGGCGTCATCGGCCACGGTGGTGTCGGCGCTGATCCCGGTGGCGCGGGCGGCCCCGGGGGTGCCCTCCGCGGGGTAGACGATCTCGATGTCGGCGTCCTTCTCCACCTCGCCGTAGGTGTTCGGCTCCTCAAGGCCGGCGACGCAGATGTCCCCGGCCGCCAGGGCTTCGGCCACCGGGCTGTTGGAGCGGTACATGCGGACCCCGTTGTCGAAAACGTCCTCCCAGAAGGCGTAGCCGTCGTCCATGCTCTCCTCGAAGAACCAGGACACGTAGGGGTAGGCCGGGCCCGAGATGGCCGGGTCGGGCATGCCGACCTTGCCCTCGAAGGCCGGGTCGCGCAGGGCATCCCAGCCGAGTTCCTCGACCCGCTCCGTGTCGGCGCAGTTCGGGTTGTAGACCAGGAGCGCCGGGGCGTTGACGGTGACCGGCCACCACGCCGCATCCGGGTCCTGGTCGTAGATCTGGCGGCCCAGGTCGTTGTAGCGAGCCGCGTTGTCCGGCTGCCAGCCATCGTCGAGGAGCTGTCCCTCCTGGTAGAGGCGGTTCACGCTGCCGTGGCCCTGGACGTAGACCACGTCCCACTGCGGGTTGGCGCGCTCCGCCTCGATGCGGGCGAGGATCTCGCCGCCGCTCATGTCCACGATCTGGACCGGGATCCCGGTGTCGTCGGTAAACCGCTCGGCGATGGCATCGCCGTGGTCGTGGAGGTAGACGGTGAGCACGTCGTCGCGCAGCTCGACCTGACCGGCGTCCACGTCATCGGCATCGATCGCGCCGGTCGGGACGTCCTCGTCGCCGGAGCAGCCCGCCGTCATCAGGATACCTCCGGCGATGAGGGCGAGCACGGCGCTGCGCGTGCCCGGGCTGGGAAGGCCGATGCGGGCGGCATCGTGCCGGGAGGTTTGGGGTCGACTCATGGCGCACCTGTTCAGTTGCGGTGGGAACAGTGCGGCAGTATGGGAGCCGCTTGTTGCGGTTCGGTTACGGCCGGATAACGGTGGGAAGACGTTGCGGTTGCGGGCTGTTTGCACGCGGGCACAGACGGCGCGCGGCGTATGCCGGCGCTAGGGGCAGGGGGTGCTGTGAGGAGAGGGGTGAGCGGCGGACAGCCGTATCGTCCGCCCTGCGCGGGTCAGATCAGAGTGCTGCCCGCTGGGGTTTGACTTGGCGGGGCTCTGCGGGGTAGCCATGAGTCGGGTGCTTACGGCGGGCAGCCGGATACACCGGGGCCGTCAGCCACGTTCGCAGCGATTGCGGGTGGATCGCCAGCTCGTCGGCGATCTGCTCGATCGTCCAGCCGTGCCGGTACATGCGCAGCGCGGTGTGGTAAAGCTCCGTGGGGCTCTTGCGGGCCATTGTCGAATCTCCTTTGAGTGCGTTTCGTGTCGATCTATTCAGATTAGACGGCAGCCTGGCAGTCTGCCGTGACGTGGCGATGCCGTTCGCGTGACATTTGCATGACGGGCGGTTCCGGGCGGGCCCGGTCCGCTATCCTCAGCGAGGCGCGCGAAACCGTGCTGGCGATCTTGGTTGCAGGGGGAAACCGATATGAAGTTCGGCGTTATCAATCCTCAGCCCTACATGGAGCCGGCGCTGGCGGAGCTGGAGCAGGAACATGAGGTGGTGCGTCTCCACCCTGAGCACTGGAGCGAAGGTGAAATCAGCTCCACGGCGCGGTTCTGCCGGGAGCAGGGGGTCGTGGCTGTCGCCGGGTTCGCGCAGAAGGACGCCTTCCACCATCTGCTCATCAATGAGCGCCTGGGCAACCCAGTCCCTTCGCGGGTGGCTTTCTTCTACTGCATGAACAAGTACCTGATGCGGACCCTGGAGCGGGATGCCTTCTTCTACGCCCCGGTCGACCCGCTTCAGGAGAGCGATGAACAGATCGCCGCACGAATCCCGGCGCACGAGTGGCCCTTCATGCTGAAGAACACCTCGCTGTCGCTCGGCCGGGGGATCTTCCGTATCGCCAACCTGGAGGAGTTGCGCCGGGTGCTGGCCGATTACCGGCAGGACCGGGAGCTGCAGCGGGCGCTGGCGCGGCAGTGTGCGGCCTACCTCGAGGGGGTGGCACCGCAGCAGGTGCCGGCGCTGGCACCCCCCTTCGTGGCCGAGCATCTGGTGGATATGAGCCGCGCCACGGAATACTGCTACGAGGGCTATGTCACCGCCGATGGCCAGGTTGTCCACTACGGCCTGACCGAGGAGATCTACTTCTCCAACCATCAGGCGCTCGGCTACCTGACGCCGCCGGTATCGATCAGCCGGGACATGGCCGACACCATCGAGGCGTGGGTCTCCGCCTACATGCAGCGACTGGCCGCTCTCGGGTACCGCAACCAGTTCTTCAATCTGGAGTTCTGGGTGATGCCAGACGGCTCGCTGCACCTGACCGAGATCAACCCGCGAGCGGCTCACAGTTACCACTACAACTACCGCTACTCCTTCGGTAGTTCGCTCTATGCGGACAATCTACTCCTCGCCGCTGGCCAGCGGCCGGCTCGTCCCACGCCTTGGGATCAGTGGCGCGCGGGGGCGCCGCACCGATTCACGCTCATCGTGCTGATCACCGCCCGGGAGCCGGGCCGGGTGGGGGATATCCTCGATTACGATTACGTGGATGCACTGGAGGCCGAGCAGGGCGTCCTGATCCGTCATGTGCGCCAACGCGACGAGGTCATCCGAGAGGCGGAACTGTCCGCCGCAGGCGTGATGCTCCAGCAGCTGTGGATCACCGGTGACAGCTCGATGGAGATCATCGCGCGGGAACGCGAGATTCGCTCGCGCATCTACCGCAACCCGCAGGACGCCGTTGGCTATCCGCCCTTCTGGCGGATCTGATCGGAGCCGGCTGGAGGCCGGGCAACCCGTTCGGTTACGATCCCTCGGCTACAGTGGGGGGCCGGGGCGCGTGCGGGGATCCGGGATGGGCCCGGTCGGGGCCGGCTCCGCGAACACCGCCGCCAGGAGGAAGCATGACCAGCGCCATGACCATCCAGGAACTCGCCGCGCGGGTCGGCGCTCGGGTGGCCGGTGACGGGGACCGCCCGGTCCGCCGTGCCGCCACGCTGCTCGGGGCCGGGGATGATGCCGTAGCCTTCTGCACCAGCCAGCGCCACTTGAGCGACCTGCGCCGCTGCGCCGCGGCGGCCGTGCTGGTGCGCGCCGAATACGAGAGCGAGTGCCCGGTCACCGCGCTGGTGGTGGGCGACCCCTACCTGGCCTTCATCGACGCGGTGGAGCTTCTACATCCCGAGGCGCCGGCGCCGACGGGGGTCCAGTCCGGTGCCGTGGTCTCGTCGGAGGCTGTGCTGGAAGACGGGGTCAGTGTCGGTCCCAACGCGGTGGTCGAGGCCGGGGCGATGCTCGGCGCGGGCAGTACAGTGGCTCCGGGAGCCTTCGTCGGAGCCGCGGCCCGGCTGGGGGCGGGCGGCTGGCTCGGTCCCAATGCGGTGCTCGGTGGCGGGTGTCGCACCGGTGAACGGGTGCGTATCCATGCCGGAGCGGTGATCGGTGCCGATGGCTTCGGTTATGCCCCTCTGCCCGATGGCAAGGGGTGGCGCAAGGTTCCGCAGATCGGCGCGGTCGAAATCGGCGATGACGTTGAGATCGGTGCCAATGCCACGGTGGACCGCGGGGCGCTTGAGGACACGGTCATCGAGGCCGGGGTCAAGCTCGATGACCACGTCCACATCGCCCACAACTGCCGCGTGGGTGCCCGTACCGTCATCGCTGGCGCCGCAGTCGTTGCGGGCAGCACCATCATCGGACGGGATTGCATGATTGGCGGGCTGGTCGCGATCACCGACAACATCCGCATCGCCGACGGCGTCTCTCTGATGGGGATGACCGGGGTCACCGGATCGATTCGGGAGCCCGGCGCCTACGCCTCGCCGCTGCCGGCGCAACCGGTCCGGCAGTGGCGACGCAACACGGTTCGTTTTACGCAGCTCGACAGCCTCTTCCGTCGTGTCCAGGCACTGGAGGGGCATCGCGGTGGGGCCGCCGAGGAGGGCGGGGGCAGCGATGACTGACCGGTGCCGGCGTCGATGTTGGCGTGCAGTGGCTTGATGCCGGTGCGGGCACTGCGACTCGAGGCGCCGGGGCAGGCGCGGATCGTCGAACAGGCGCTGCCGGCGGATACGGCGGAGGAGGTCGTGCTGCACGTCCTCGCTGCCGCGATCTGTCGGACGGATGCACGCATGTGGCAGTCCGGACATCGAGATCTGGTGTTGCCCCGTGTCCTCGGGCATGAGCTGTGTGTCCGCGGCGAGGATGGGCGTCGCTATGCGGTCTGGCCCGGGGCGAGCTGTGGCCGCTGTCAGGCCTGCCGGTCTGGCGCCGAGAACCTCTGCCGGGCAGTGGCGGTTCTCGGGTTCCATCGTGATGGGGGCATTGCGCAGCGGGTGCGCGTTCCGCGTAGCAGCCTGGTGCCGGTACCGGGGGAGGTGCCGGATGCCGTGGTCTGTCTGGCCGAGCCGCTGGGCTGCGGCGTCAACGCGCTGAACCAGGCCGGGGTCGAGGCGGGGGAGCGGGTGTTGATCCACGGTGGCGGGCCAGTAGGGCTGCTGCTGGCGCTGGCGGCCCGAGCGCGGGGCGCCCAACCGCTGGTTGTGGAGGTCGATGCGGAGAAAGCCGCACTGAGCAGTCGCTTCCAGTCCCTGAGCGGCGTGGTGGTCACGCGGGAGGAGCCCGGGTATGGCTGGGACGTGGCCATCAACGCCACTTCGTCGAGCCACGCCCTGTGTGCGGGGCTTCAGCGGTTGCGCTCCGGGGGGCGATACGTCGTTTTCAGCGGCCTGCGGCAGGAGGCCGGTAGGAATGATCTTTCGCGCCTGAACGAGGTGCACTATCGGCAGCTGCATCTGGTGGGGGCTTTCGGGTGCACGCACGCCTCAGTAACGGAGGCGGTGGACCTGTTGGCCGGGTACCGGAAGGCGGCCGGGGCGCTGATCGAGGCGGTGATATCCCTGGAAGAGAGCCCGGACGCCCTGCGTCGAGTGGGGCAGGGGGGTGTTCTGCGTTTTGTCGTGCGCCCGGAGGGGGCCGGTTACCAGGCTTGAAAGGCAACCGCTACAGGGAATCAGTTATGTCCAGTGAAGAAGAAGCACTGCGGGGCTTCGGAAAGATAATCAGCCGGCTGGCCCGTGGGGAGGAGCTGTCCCGGGAAGAGGCTGCGGACGCTTATCGGCAGGTCATCCTGAACGAGCAGCCCGAGCTCCAGCAGGGCGCCTTCTTGGCGGCCCATCAGGCCCGGGGACCCACTACCGAGGAGTTTTCCGGGGCCTGGGATGCCCTCGATGCCCACGATACGGTGAAGATTCACCCGCGGGTGGACGGCCCTGTGGGCGACATCGTCGGCACTGGCTCCGACTCCCTGAAGACGGTCAACGCATCGACCCCTGCGGCCCTGATCGCCGCCGCCTGTGGATTACCGGTGGCCAAGAAGGGGGCGCGACTGGTCACCGGGGTATCCGGCGCATCCGACGTCCTAGAGCGCCTCGGCGTAGACCTGGAGGCCCCGATGGCGCGGGCCGAGGCCTGCCTGGAGGCCCACGGCATTGGCTATTTGCCCGGCGAGGCGTTCCTGCGGTCTGGATGGGCGCGGCTGATCCAGCGCATGCGCTTTACGTCGGCGTTCAACATTGTCGGCCCGCTGGCCATGCCTTGTGCCCGTACCAGTCATATCGTGATCGGGGCCTATTCGCCCGGGGTGTGCGATCAGCTGGTGGCGATCCTGCGCGAGATCGGTATGCAGGCGGCGCTGGCCCCATTCGGTCGAGCCGAAGGCGAGGATCCGCGGTTCGGCATGGATGAAGTCTCGCCCTGCGGCCCGACGCGGCTCGTGCAGCTCAAGGCTGGGCGGATCGACACGTTCGAGGTGACCCCGGCGGATTTCGGGCTACCGACGCGGCCGCTGGCACAGATCGCCAGCAGTAATCGCGCCGAGGATAACGCGCAGCGCATCCTGGCGACCCTTGAAGGCCGCTACGATACGCCGGAGGCCGATTTCTTCGCCATGAATGCGGCCGCGTTGCTCTGGCTCGCCGACCGGGCCCCAAGCCCGGCACGGGCCACGGAACAGGCCAAGGAGGCACTGGCCACCGGGGGCGCACTCAGGAAGCTCGACGCGCTGCGTCGCGTCCAGGGAGGGGTCGGGGCGGTGGCGTAAGTGGGTGGCGCTGGGCCACGGCCATCCGCGGCCGTGGCCCAGCGCTGCGGTTCAATCAACCAGCGAGAGGATCTCCTCTTCCACCACCTCCTCATCGAGCGGCCCGATCTCCTTGTAGGTGATGGTGCCGTCCTCATCCAGTACGTAGGTCTCCGGGGTGGCGTAGACGCCCCACTCCATACCTGCCTCGCCCTCGGGGTCGTGGGCGATGCGATCGTAGGGATCACCGCGCACCCGGAGATACTGCAGGGCCTGCGCGCGGTCGTCGCGGTAGTTAAAGGCGTAGACCTTGACCCCGTGCTCCGAGAGGCGCTCAAGGTGGGGGAAGTCCTCGTGGCAGACCGGGCAGGTGGATCCCCACACGTGGACGACAGCCACGTCGCCGACGAAATCCTCATGGGTGATCGTCTCGTCCCCATCGTGGAGGTCTTCCAGCTCGAAAGGCGGTGCCTGTTCGCCGACCAGGGGCGAGGGCAGCTCCTCGGAGTCCATGCCCAGGCCGACGTAGAGTAGACCCAGTACCGGCAGGGCGATGGCCAGCGGGATGAGGATGCGCTTGAGCATAGGTAACCTCTCTAAGGTATTCAAAAATATTCATTAAAAGGCGATCCACCCTTGCCTGGCAAGTGGACCGGAACGCCACCGCGGGGTTCCCCGGGCGCTGCCTTCAGCCGCCCAGATGCTGGCGTAGCTGATCCAGATCGTCGCTGTCCCAGCTCTCCGGCTCGGTGAGATCAACCCAGGCGTCGATGTAGTCCTCTACTGCGTAGGTGTGTCCGTAGCCGGCTGGGGCGCCGCCGGCGGCCATGTCCGCGGCCAGCTGAAGCATGGTCACCACCGGGTACCAGCGCAGCTCCGAAGAGACGTCCGGCCCGCGGGGCTCACTCATCCAGTCGGGTTCCCGGTAAAGGATGCTTGGGCTGAAGAAGGTGATCGGATCGCTGGCGTATTGCAGGAAGGCAATCCGGAATGGTCCCCATTCCTCGCCGGTGGCATCGAGCCGGGTCTCCTGATTCATGAAGCGGACCACCTCACCATCACGGAACTCCGGCAGCCAGGCCGGCGATCCCTCATCGCGGCGCTCGGTGACGGTTCGCCAGGTCTCGCTGCGAAACGGGGGACCGCTCCAGAGGGCGCCGTCGAAGGGGTCCTGGATGATATCGAAGACGTCGAAGGCGCGATCGGAGTTGAGGGCACCCAGGCTTAGTCCGTGGAGATAGAGCGCCGGGCGCTCATCCTCCGGCAGCGTCCGCCAGTGTCCGTAGACGGCCTCGAACAGGGCCCGGGCCATCTCCGCCCCGTATCCCCCCTCCACCATCAGGGCCAGCGGGCTGGGCAGGTAGGAGTACTGCGCGGTGACCGTGGCAATGTCCCCGCGGTGGAGGTACTCCACCGGGTCGGCGGCCGCCGGGTCGATCCAGCCGGTTCCGGTGGGTGTGGCGAGGACCAGCACCGACCGTTCGAAGGCGTCAGTGCGGTGAAGCTCCTGAAGGGCAAGCCGGGCGCGCTCCTCGGGCGTCTCAGCGGCGTTCAGGCCGATATAGATGCGGATGGGCGTGGGGGTCGGCTTATCGATAAACGACTCGAGCTCCGTCGCCGTGGGGCCCGAGGAGACGAAGCTGCGGCCCTGACGGCCGAGATCCTTCCAGTCGACGAACGAGTCCGGGCTGCCTGCGCGTTCGGATTCACTCGGACGCTCCTGATCCGCCTCGATGAGGGCGTCGACCTGCTGGTAGGAGCTGTCGGCAGCGCGCAGGGCCATGGTGAACAGCACGCCGTCGATCACCGCCCAGAACAGGCCCACGGCGACCACGACCCCGGCCAGTTGCGACACCCGGCGGGGGATGTAACGCTGCAGGCGCTGGGACAGGAAGCGGAAGGTCCCACGGAAGAGCCGGGCCAGGAGCAGGGCGGCGGCAAAGACCAGCAAGGCAACCAGCGCGGCACCGATCGGTGGCAGCCCGCCGGCCGGTTCCAGCTCCATCTGTGCGCGCACCGCATCCTGCCAGCCGGCCGCGCGCCACATGAAGGTGACCGCGACCAGGGCGCAACCGGCCACGGCCAGCCAGCGCACCATGCGCTCGAGCCGCCCGCGCAGCTCGGGGAGTTGCAGGTAGTGCCACAGCCCGCTCATCCCGGCACCAATGGCGTATCCCGCGGTCAGGGACAGGCCGGAGATGGCGCCCTGGAAGGCGAAGGGGCGGGGGACCAGGCTCGGGGTCAGCGAGAAGGCAAAGAACAGGGTGCCGAGCAGCAGGCCGACAGTGGATAAGGGGCCGATCAGTCGCATCAAAGACCTTCGTTGATGAGCCAGGGAATAGAGCCGGCGTCCGGTTTCGGCCGCTCAGGATAGCGTACCCCGGGGTGGGTGCGGCTAGCCGGCGAAAAAATCGCCACCTGCCGCAGGTCCGCACGGGATCGGGGCGGGGCAGGGTTTTCCACAGGGCCTTCCACAGTTTTTGTGGATTAGACTGAAAGTGGCCGCGAGCTGGAGGTGTGCATGTTCGACCCATCCTGGATCTGGCTGGCCGGCGGCATCCTGCTACTCGTGACAGCGGCTCTCTTCGGTGGTCACCTGTTCCTGGTGGATCTGGCCGTGGCCGCCTTCGTTCTGGCGGTGGTGACGTCAGTGAAGGCGGACATGGCCGTCTCTCACCAGCTGCTGATCTATCTGGTCACCACACTGATCCTCCTGCCGACCGGTTACCGCCTTGCGCAGCGTTTTGCCGGGGCCTACGCCCACCGGATGGTCGCCCCGGCCGATGCCTATGCAGGACGATGCGGTGTCCTGGTTCGGCGGGGGCAGGGGATCGGAGTGCTGGTCGATGACGAGGTCTTCCCCGCGCGCGGGGCCGACGGGCAGGAGCTGCGTCCGGGCGATCGGGTGCGTATCGAGCGGATGGTGGGGATCACCGCCTGGGTGCGCCCCTCGGGGTGACCCTGGGCAGGGCGCTCGGCCTATTGGCTGCAATGAAACTGTAACTTGACTGTCATGAGCCGGGTGGGCAGCTTACGGTTCGCCCGGCCGCGGGGCTTCGCGGTGCGTGCCGGGTGACCGTTCTGGACACAGGGGCGATCAGCTGATGGCACAAGGCAAATCAGCCTCCGCTGCCGGGGTGGACCCGGCAGTCGTCCGGCATCGTGAGGTGCCGGCCTGGCTGCGCGGGGTCTATGCCGGGCTCTGTCTGTACCTCTTCCTGGCCGCGCTGAACGTCATCGGCAGCGGGCTGGGGACTTTCGGCGAGGCCAGCGACTTCTTCGTCCGCGCCTTCGAATATGGCGAGAACCCGTTCATCGCGCTACTCGGTGCCGTGCTGGTCACGGCCATCGTGCAGAGTTCATCGTTCACGACGGCGCTGATCGTCACCTTGGTGGCGACCGGCGAGATGACCCTGGGCACGGCGGTGTTCGCCATCATGGGCGCGAACATCGGCACCTCGGTCACCGCCCTCCTCGTGGCGCTGGCGAATATGCGGATCCGCCGGACCTTCCGGCGCTCGTTCACTGCGGCGCTGCTCCACGACTTCTTCAACATCCTCACGGTTGCCGTGCTCTTCCCGCTGGAGTGGGTGACCTCGGCTCTCGCCGAGAGTGGCCGGGGCGTGATCACCCAGACCGCTGCCTGGCTTGCCGAGTTGGTCGGTCTGCCGGAAGTGGCGCGACCGGACAGCCCGGTGGGGGTGGTGACCGCGCCGATCGTGGCCGTGTTCGAGTCGGGCGGGAGTGCGCTGGCGTCGACCGGGGGCACGGAGGGCCTGCTGGTGGCTGCCGGCGGCCTGGTGCTCATGTTCTTCGCCCTGGTGCTCATGGTGAAGAATCTCCGCGGGGCCCTGCTGCGGCACATGGACGGTCTGTTCCGTAGCTATTTCTTCCGCACGGATCCGCGCTCCTACGGGATCGGGGCGATCTCCACGGTAATGGTCCAGTCCAGCACGATTACCACGAGTCTGATGGTTCCCCTGGCCGGCGCCGGTGTGGTGCCCATGCGGCGGGTCCTGCCGTTCATGATGGGCTCGAATCTCGGGACCACCGCGACCAGTGTCCTGGCTGCTACGGCCAACCCCGTCTCGGCGGCGCTGACCGTGGCCTTCGTGCACGTGCTGTTCAATCTGTTGGGCACGGCGATCTGGTATCCGTTACGCTATATACCGATCCGCATGGCCAGCTGGTACGGCCGCCTGGCCGGGCGCAGCATGCCGTACGCGTTCCTGTTCCTGTTCTTGGTATTCTTGGTGCTGCCGCTTGTCGGGCTGGCAGTCACCGAGGTGTTGCTCATTCACCGTTAAACGCTCCCACCGGAGATGGCGATGTTCCGCGAAATCCTCAGTGCCTTTGCCCGAGAGACGGCCGTCGACCGTGCCTTTGCGGAGCTGGAAGCCATGCTCCAGGACGGGGCGTGGATGTTCGAGCGGGCCAACGAGGTGCTGCACAGTCGGGTACCGGCGGAAAAGGCCGAGGACGCGATCTATGAGCGGGATCGGCGGATCAACGCCCGCGAGCGCTCGGTCCGCCGCAAGCTCCTCCGCCACCTGACGGTGAACCCCGGCTACGATGTCCCCGTTTGTCTGGCGCTACTGAGTGTCTCCAGGGATGCGGAGCGCATCGGCGACTACTGCAAGAACGTCTTTGAAATCGGGCGCTTCTACACACGGGGCTTCCACGTTGCGAAGTACCACCAGCCCCTGGAGGAGATCGAAGGGGAGTTAGGCGGGATTTTTCGCACGTTGGCCTCGGCGTGCCGGGATCCGGACCAGCAGGAGGCCGCCCGTGAGCGCCGCGAGCAGGCGCGGGACATCCAGCGCCGCTGCGATCAGCTCATCGAGGAGCTGTTCGAGGACGAGGGCGAGATCGAATTCCACGAGGCGGTGGCGTATTCGCTGCTCGCTCGCCACTACAAGCGTGTGGCCGCGCACCTGACCAACATCGCCAGTGCGGTGCTCGGCGAGCTGGCCGAGCTGGACTTCGAGCCGGGAACCGGGGGCGACTGATATCCCCCCTGTACCGCCTTCCCGGCCGTGGCCGGGACCGGCTGAGGCCGCTATGATGGGGACCGTTCCGTCCGGTTCAGCGAGAAGGGACGCGCTGCCATGGCCGACCACGGTCTGACCCTACTGCTGCTGATCTTCCTGGCCCACGTTGCCGCCTTCGGCGCGGCCGGGCTGCGCCGGCGCGAGCCTTACTACGCCGCCACGGTTCTGACCTTCACGATCCTCAGTGCATCGGTGGCCGTGCGCCTCTATGCACCGGGGTGGAGCGTGACGGACCATCTACCGCTCTACGAGCTGCTGCGCTGGCTTGCCCTGCCGGCTGCTGCCGTCTCCATCATCTGGACCGTGCTGCGCGTCCGGGCTCGCCGGGCCCAGCAGCGGGCCGCCGCCGAGCAGGCCCGGCCGATCCGCTAGGGTGCCGAGGCGGTCGTCTGCGGGCAGAACCGGCCGATGTAGGTGCGGAATCCTTCCGCCTCTGCTGCCACACGGTCACGGTCCCACCCGAGGTGCGCTCCGGCGATACACGCCGCGCTATCCACCGCATCCAGCCCCGCCGCCGGTCCCAGACCGACCATCGTGCGACGCATCAGGGCGTCGGTGAGCGTCTCGGACATCTCCGTCTCGAAAGCGTGGATCAGCTCCGCGGCGACGGCCCCAGTCTGCGGGCTGAACACCTCCTGCAGTCGAGGGTCCGCGCTCATGCGTGCAGCGATCTGCTCGGCCTTGACGCCGTAGAGCGCCGCCAGGCGTTGGGCCAGCACCGGGGTTAGCCCATGGGCTGCCGCTAGGCGGCGCCGAAACGTCTCCAGGTCCGGGGTCGCAGCTCCCGGGAGAGGCCGCCGGCGCGTCGGGCACGGGGGCAGCTGCCAGCCGCGGGACCGGCCGATCCGCTCCACTGCTTCCTCGGCCAGGTGGCGGTACGTGGTGAGTTTGCCGCCAATCACCGACCACAGCCCTGGCGCCTGATCCTCGTGGTCGACGATCAGGTGGCGCCGGGTAATTGCCCCTGTTTCTCCGGCGGCGACGTGGGGTAGGGGGCGCACACCGCTGTAGGCGTACAGTACCTGGCTGCGCTCGAGCCCTGCATCCGGCAGGAGCCGGTTGGTCTCATCGAGGAGGTAGCGGATTTCGTCCTCGGTGGGGGCTGCGGTCCCGGGGTCTGCATCGTAGCGGGTATCGGTGGTACCGATCAGATAGAGCCCGTTCCAGGGCAGTGTGAAGTAGGGGCGCCCATCCTCTCGGGCCTCGGCATAGAGCGCGTGGCCCGGAGCACCGGGGAAGGGGGGGACGACGATGTGCGTGCCTTTGGTGCCGCCGATGCGCCGCGGGAACTCGGGTGCGGTGGCCTCAAGGAGGTGGTCGACCCACGGGCCGGCGACATTGATCACCGATGCGCTTCGCGCCCTGGCGGTTTCGCCGGTGAGCTGGTCCTCGATCTCGACCCCGGTGACACGACCCGTGGCCGCTTCCCGTTGCACCCGCCGCGCCCGGGCGTGGGTATAGACCGTGGCTCCGTGGGCACGGGCGCAGAGGAGATTCTCCAGGGTCAGCCGCTCCGGGTAAGCGACTTGGGCGTCGTAATAGCGCGCGGCGCCGAGTAGGCCCTGCTCGGCCAGGCCTGGTTCGACGGCACGGACTGTGGCGCGGTCGTACATGCGGTGGCAAGGCAGGCTTTTGTCCAAGGATAGGAAGTCGTAGGCGAGCATGCCCAGGCGCACCATTCCGGGGCCCCGCCGCTGGCCGGCGTAGAGAGGGATGAGCAGGGGCAGGGGCGTGACCAGGTGGGGGGCGGTGCGCAGCAGGATCTCGCGATCGCGCAGAGACTCCCGGACCAGCCCGATCTCGCCGTGTTCGAGGTAGCGCAGCCCGCCGTGGACCAGGCGGCTGTTCCAGGCGGAGGTGGCACCGCCGATATCGTCCTGTTCCAGGACCAGTACCCGGAGTCCGCGCAGCGCTGCGTCCCGGGCGATGCCGGCGCCATTGATCCCGGCGCCAATGACGATCAGGTCGTAGGGGTGTTCGAGCTCCGCGGGGATCCGTCCACTCATCGGGCTGGCTCATCGGTTGCAGCGTGGGAATCTGGTTCCACCAGCGTGAACCCTAGCAAGAAAGCGCACAGCAGCGGCAAAGTCTCGCGAGCCTCTTTGCAATCGTCGGCCGGGCAGAGATGATCGGGGCAGCGGCCCGCGCTGAAAGCAGGCCGGGGGACGCAGCGAAGGAGTCGAACCATGCAGCAGCGCTACATCCTGGCCCTGGATCAGGGCACCACCAGCTGCCGTGCGATTCTCTTTGATCAGCGGGCGCAGATCGTGGGCGTCGCGCAGAAGGAGCTGACGCAGTATTACCCGCACCCGGGCTGGGTGGAACACGACGCCATGGAGATCTGGGGCGCGCAGATGGGGGTGGTGCGGGAAGTTCTCGAGGTGCATGGGGTCAAGCCGGCCGAACTCCACGCCATCGGGATCACCAACCAGCGCGAGACCACCGTGATCTGGGATCGCCACACGGGGCGCCCGATTCACAATGCGATCGTCTGGCAGGACCGACGCACGGCCGCCCTGTGCGAGTCGCTCAAGGAGCGCGATCTGGAGCGGAAAGTGCGTGACACCACCGGCCTGGTGATCGATGCCTACTTCTCGGGCACCAAGATCCGCTGGTTGCTCGACAATGTCGCGGGAGCACGCGAACGAGCCGAGCAGGGTGAGCTGCTGTTCGGCACCATGGATACCTGGCTGGTCTGGAATCTGACCCGCGGGGCATGCCACGTCACCGACTACAGCAACGCCTCGCGCACCATGCTCTACGACATCCATCGCCTGGCCTGGGACGACGAACTGCTTGAGGCGCTGGCGATCCCGCGGACGCTGCTGCCGGAGGTGCGCCCCTCCTGTGGGCATTTCGGGACCACGGACCCGGATATGCTCGGCGGAGCGCAGATCCCCATTGCCGGCATCGCCGGAGATCAGCAGGCGGCACTGTTCGGGCAGGCCTGCTTCGAGCCGGGCATGGCCAAGAACACTTACGGCACCGGCTGTTTCCTGCTGATGCATACCGGTGAGCAACCCGCGGTCTCGGAGTCGGGCCTGCTCACCACCATCGCCTGGGGCATTGACGGTCGGGTGGAGTACGCCCTCGAGGGGGCGATCTTCATCGCCGGCGCCGCCATCCAGTGGCTGCGCGACGAGTTGAAGCTGATCGACTCGGCGGAGGATTCGGAGTACTTCGCCGGCAAGGTGCCAGACGCCGGTGGGGTCTACGTCGTACCGGCTTTCGCTGGGCTCGGTGCCCCGTACTGGGACATGTACGCCCGGGGCGCGATCTTCGGGCTGACGCGGGGGACGCGGAAGGAGCATGTCACCCGCGCGACCCTGGATGCGCTGGCCTATCAGACCCGGGACGTGATCGATGCCATGGGGCGTGACTCCGGGCTGCCGCTCAAGGCGCTCCGAGTCGACGGCGGGGCCGTGGCCAACAACGTGCTGATGCAGTTCCAGGCCGATGTGCTGGGGGTGCGGGTGGAGCGGCCCGAGATCACCGAAACCACCGCCCTCGGAGCCGCTTACCTGGCGGGTATTAACGCGGGCGTCTGGGATCAGGGGAGCGTGGCCCGCCAGGTCGCCTTGGAGCGGGTCTTCGAACCGTCGATGGCGGAGGAGGAACGTGATCGACTCTACAGCGGTTGGCAAAAGGCTGTGCGCCGGAGCATGGACTGGGAGCGAACGTAGCATGACCGCCCCCCCGCGCGTCCGTCGGGGTGGTCGATCCGCGTCCCTTGGGTGGGTATATGTATCCTAGGGTCTTTCTGCCGGCAGCAGCCCTGGTGGTGACCCTGGTGGTGGCCGCCGCCGTCTGGACCGAGGCGATGGGTGATGGGATCGCCCGGCTGCAGACGTTCATTGCCGTCGAGCTGGGCTGGGTCTACACCGGTGTCGTTGCGTTCCTACTCGGTTTCGTTTTGGTGGTGCTGCTGCGTCCTGATTTCCGCAGGCTGCGTCTGGGGCCGCCCGACTCCTATCCGGAGTACAGCTACCTGTCGTGGTTCGCCATGCTCTTCTCGGCGGGTATGGGCATCGGCCTGCTGTTCTACAGCGTTGCCGAACCGCTGATGCACTTCGCCGATCCGCCCCGGGCCGAGCCGGGTACGCCGGATGCGGCCCTCGAGGCGCTGCAGATCACTTTCTTCCACTGGGGTTTGCACCCTTGGGCGATCTACATCATCGTCGCGCTCTCGCTGGCGTTTTTCTCCTACCGCCACGACTTGCCGTTGTCTCTTCGCTCGGCGCTCTACCCGCTGCTCGGACAGCGTATACACGGCGTCATTGGCGATCTGGTCGACACCATGGCGGTGGTGGGGACCGTGCTCGGAGTGGCGACATCCCTGGGGTTGGGGGTTATGCAGGTCAACTCCGGATTGGCACGGGTCGGGCTGCTGGAGGAGTCACTGACGCACCAGATCGGGCTGATCATCGCCATCATGGGGGCGGCGACCATCTCCGTGGTCAGCGGATTGAACAACGGGATCCGTCTTCTCTCACGCGCCAATCTGTTCCTCGGTGCGGCGCTGATGTTGTTCGTGCTGATCGCCGGGCCGACCCGGCTGGTCCTGGCCGGCTTTTTTGAATCCCTCGGCCACTATGTGGACGGCCTCGTGGAGCTGACCTTCCGGACCGACGCGTTTCGGAGCCCCGACTGGCAGGCCGACTGGACGCTGTTCTACTGGGGGTGGTGGATCTCGTGGTGTCCGTTCGTGGGCATGTTCATCGCCCGGGTCTCCCGCGGGCGGACGGTGGGGGAGTTCATCCTCGGCGTGTTGTTGGTACCGACGCTGTTCACCTTCGTCTGGCTGACCGCCTTCGGCGCGGGTGCACTGCATCTGGATCAGGCCGGCGCCGGCATCGCGGCAGTGGTACAGGAGAGCGTGCCGCAGGCGCTCTACGCCATGCTCGAGGCGCTGCCCCTGGCGGCGATCACGGTTCCACTGGCTACCGCCGTGGTGGTGGGCTATTTCGTGACGTCGGCAGACTCGGGGGCGCTGGTCATGAATGTCCTGGCCTCCGGCGGCAACCCCAATCCGCCGCTGCTGCAGAAGATCTTCTGGAGCACCATGACCGGTGCCGTGGCCGCGGTGCTGTTGATCGCCGGCGGGCTACAGGCCTTGCAAACAGTCACCATTGCGGCGGCGCTGCCGTTGTCACTGATCCTTCTGCTCATGGCCTGGGGGCTGTGGGCGGCGTTCCGTGCCGATGCGCAGCAGTCGGACATGATCAGCCCCATCCCCGAGCCGAAGCTAGAACGGCTGTTCCGCTATCTGGATGAGCGCCGGCGGCGGCGCCGTGGATGGCCGCCGCGGGGCAGCTCGGACACTCCGCAGACAAGGACGAAACGTCAATGAGACGCTGGCTGAGAAAGCTCCTCAAAAGCGGCGAACCCCAGATGGCCGATGCCGAGGCGGCGCAAGCACAGCTCCGTGACGCCGAGCAACAACTCGAGCAAAGCTTCCGGGAGGCGGTGCTACCCGGCTTGTGGCGGGCCCGCGACACCCTGATCGCCGAGGGGTTTGCCGCCCTTGTCGAGCACAACGAGCACTGGGCCAGATTGATGGTCGCAACCGACTCGGAGGGAAGCTGCGTCTACACCGTGGAGGGCCGCCTCTATCACAAGCCGTCCTTTGCGTTCCCTGCGCTGCACGGGGACACGGCGCGGCCGCAGTATCCGGTCCTGCACCTGGAGTGTCAGGGGCAGGTACGCGAATGGCGCCCGGAGCAGGTGGATGCCGAGACCGTGGCGGCCGACGCCGAGGGCGAGTGCCGCAAGTGGTTGAACTGGTAAACCCTCTTATTGAACCGGGAGCCCCTCGGCCTTCCACTCCGGGAAGCCTTGGTTGAGCCGGGTTGCGTCAACGCCTTGGCGGCGCAGTCGGCGCACGGCGTCGCGAGCCAGGGCGCAGAACGGTCCCCGGCAGTAGGCGACCACCTGTTGCTCGGCGGGCAAGTCTTGGAGCCGGGCCTCGAGTTCATCCAGGGGTACGTTGATGGCGCCCGGCAAGTGTCCGGAGGCGTACTCCTCGGGCGGGCGGACGTCGATCAAAGTGACTTCGTTACGCTGCAGGCGCTCAAGGAGCTCCGCCGACGAGAGTGTGTCCAGGTCCTGGTGGTCCTCGAAGTACTGCGCAATCAGCTGATTGACCTCGGCTATGTTGCGCTCGGCCACCCGGCGCAGGGTCGACATCAGGGTCAAAACCTCCTCGTCGGCGAGCGCGTAGTAGACGTACTTACCCTCTTTGCGGGCGGTCACCAGGCCGGCGCGCCGGAGCTGCTGCAGATGTTGCGAGACGCTGCCCACGGGCAGCTGGGTCAACTGCGTCAGGGCCTCGACGCTGCGTTCCCGCTGCGCAACTAGCTCGAGCAGTTCCAGGCGGTATTCGTGTCCCACCGCCTTGGCGATGACCGCGAACTGCTCGAGCACGCGACGTTTGGGGATTTGCTGTTCCATGGATTCCAGGCTGCACTCCGGTGTGCCGTACGGTAGGGAGCAAGTGGTCTTCCCTACCGTACGGCGTGGTTTTGATGCTTATCAAGCGCTCCCTTTTGGAGTGGACTTTTTACCGCACTAACGATCCGCGGC
This sequence comes from Halorhodospira halophila, assembly GCF_016653405.1. Taxonomy (NCBI): domain Bacteria; kingdom Pseudomonadati; phylum Pseudomonadota; class Gammaproteobacteria; order Chromatiales; family Ectothiorhodospiraceae; genus Halorhodospira; species Halorhodospira halophila. The sequence goes on along the minus strand of NZ_NHSN01000002.1, from coordinate 650 downwards.
GAACTGGTCGAAGGCCTCTAGGGCCTGGGCCCCGTAGGTCATCGAGGGACCGCCGCCCATGTAGACCGAGACACCGATCATCTCGAGGATCTCGTCGCGGGTGGCGCCATGCTTGGCCGCGGCCTTAGTGTGGAAGGCGATACAACCGTCACAACGGGTCGCCACACTGATCGCGACCGCGATCAATTCCTTGGTCTTGGGCGAGAGCGCCCCGTCGGCGGTCGCGGCCTGGGCGATGGCCGAGAACCCCTTGGCAACATCTGGCTGGCCCTTGCGGACCTCCTTGAACAGCGCGGAGAGTTCGTCGGCGGTGCTGGCCCAATCCTTGTACATGGGTGGATCCTCTTGGTTGCGGTCGTGGAAACGGCAAGGTTACGGCGCGATTTTACATGGATCGATAGAACTGCATCGATAGTGTGTCGGGGTAGCCCCGACGGGTAGAGGCGGCGAGGGGGCCAAGGACGGGGCAGGTGGTCGGGATGAGCAGCTGGTCCCGTCTCAGGGCTGCTATCATCGCTGCACCCAGTCCGATGCGTGAAGGAATTGGTGTACCGGTAATGAGCGAGACACGTGGACAGCGGGGCCGAGCCCTTTTGGGGCTGGTGGCCGTGGTGGCAGCGGCGGCAGGGGGGATTGTTGCCGGGGCGGAG